>CALISW010000031.1 GCA_938041655.1 uncultured Thiotrichales bacterium
CAATAGTGTAAATAACATGGGAATCAACAGCGCGATAAAACCGATGACCCCTTTAACAAATAGTAATCCATACCAGCTGTGATGCGATCCAATTGGCATGTACTCGACCAGGTGTGGTCCATCTTCGACAATGCCATGGCCAAATATCGGCGCTTCTGTTTTCCATCGATAAATGGCGATACTGGCAAGAGTTCCTCGGACCCGGGAAGAAGCCGCACGAGCCGAGTGAATGGCACTGAGGGTGTTATCAACCACTTCTACTGTTGGCACATACAAAATACCGGCGACCGGCGCTGCTACTGCCAATAACAATATCACCCAGACTTTGGTTAATTTACTCAAACCCCAACGTAAGAAAGGCAACAACAGTAAACACAATAATCCCATACGGGATTGCGAAATAAGCACCATCAAGATCGCTGCGATGATACCTATCCATTTATAGCGTACATTTTTTTCATAGAGACTCAGGGCAAAGTAAATATTCCCAACCAAACCTAACGCGGGTGCCCAGGGAGTAAATAAACTCCAACGAGGCGCCCCTTCTGGACTTCTACCATAAAGCTGGACCAGAAAAAAATTCTCATCTGCGACCGCTTTCAATGGCGAGGTAAATAGTTCTCCTGGTACACCTATATAAGGTAAGACAAGAACGATAGGGATTAAAAACAAACATTGCTTACATAATTGCATCACAGCACGAGTGATTATTTCCGGCCTGATATCAAGGCATGCCAAAAACGGAAATACTGCTAATAAAGCCCAACCTTTAGCCCAACCAAAGGTCGATTTGATGGTCTTTCCCAACCCTAGTTCAAAATTGAAATGACCAGCGAGCAGTGCCACCAACATCACAATCATGCCGACCGCCCATAACCAGACGCCACAGGGAATGGAGATATTATTTTTACCCTCAAACCAATTTATGAATAAGAGACATAACAACCCCCAGCCAATCACAGGTGCAACCACATACAGAACCCCGGTAAAGTAGAACAGCAGCGTGTAGCGCAAGGCATACCAAACAACTGCTTCTTCCAGATTTTCGGGCTTTAGTTTTTGCGCTGTAACCATAAGATCAACAAGGCTAACGCTGCGAGAATACAGCCAGCTATAGCTCCGAGTATTATGTGTAGAGGTTGTGGCCCACTTCGTTTATAAGGAAGTGAGGCATCCATAAATACTTGCAACAAAGGATAGGATGCATAGATATCAGTTTTACCCGTATCGATTTTACTGACTGCAGAAGTAAAAATAGCCTCTGCCAGTTGATGCTCACGTTCAAGTTCCGCCAGTTCAAATAATGCTTCCGAGTCTTGCTGTAGTCGGTTTTGATTCTCAAGTAAGAGAGCATCTAACTCGGATTTCTTACCTTGCATACCTTCAAGTGCACTTTGGCGGGAAATTAATTCATAAAAAAGTTCAGAGCGCTTGGGATGTTCAGACAGTGAAATGAGGGTAAAGTCCTGCTCACTCAGGTCTGCTATCAATTGCCTGGCACGTTTACGCATAGCAGCTAATGTCGATTGCAATTTTAATACTTCAGCCTTAACTTTAGGGTGATTCTCACCCCACTTGCTCCGGAAATTGGCTAGTGCAGATGTTGCTGCGGAATTCTCGGTCAAGAGCTCCTGAAAGTATGCATCGGCCTGTAAGGTAAGTGCTTGCGAAGCTTGCTGCGGCTGAAGATTCACTATTTTTTTCAGCGATTCCATTTCAAGCTCGGATTTTACAATGTCAGCTGATAGTTGAGATTTCTGCTGGCGCAACTGCTCCATTAATATTGGCAGTTGATTGTATTGTTCTACTGTAACGATCGATGAAGTACTTTGGAAATCAATGAGCTTTTTCTTCGCCTCACTCAATTTCTCGGTAAAGCCAGACAAGGTAAGTTCTATCCCTTCTTCTCGCCGATCTATTTCATCCATACGCAACTGTTGCAATTCATACTGTAAGGCCTGGTAGATCGCTCGTGTGTTTTGTTGTGCTTGTTTTGGTGTTTTTCCCGTCACCGATAAATATATTAGCGCCGTCTGATCTACCAATTTGATTTTTGGCTTTGGAAAATCACGTGTTTCAACACCTGTCAGCTCAGCAGCACGCTCAATGACTTTCGAGCTGGTAGCAATGGATTGATAAATCACCTTGGGGCTTAATGACGAACCCGAAAATGGAGAAATAACAGATGAACTCGCACTACCAATACCCGTTAGATCAACCTGACCTCCAATTGTTGAACTGGGTAAATTAAGAGTCATCTTACTTGCGTAACTCACCGGCATGAACGTAATAACCAGTATTGCCAGCACACAAATTGGGCCTGCAATAGAGAAAAATATAATTACGTATCGTCCCGGACGTGAGAACACCTGCATCATTCGAACAAATGTATTTAACAGTTTGTTAAACGGTGCGAGTAGACGTTGAAAAAACCGTTCGATCATAAGCCTTGATCACCTATCAATATTTTCAAAGGCCCAAGGAAATCGCTGAGTGCTCTGCCTATGTCTCTTAGATTAGTGATCTCCGAATCGAAACAGGCGACATGATCTTCTGGCAGCAAATAGGGATTCATTAAGTCTTCGTTGGGTCCATCCAACATCTGCTTTAAACTACGCCGCATAACACGCAAACTATCCGTTAACGGGTCTTTTCCCACTAGAATAACGTGCCTGCTGGCGTTTACACTCACGGTTCCACCGACACAGTTGCCCGACATAGCTGCAGTTAATAAACGAGAACCAGGCGGAAGATTGTTAGTGTATTTACCGACCGATGCTCCGGTATTGTTTCCTGCGCTAATCGACAAGTTCGAGATATAAGTTCGAAATCCTGGGGCAGTCAAACGCGATGGTCGTAATAGGTCTTCCTGTAAATAACCTATGGTAGGGACTATTATCTGATCCCCATCAACTAATATCGGATCAACTGAAGGCTCGCCCGACAACATCCCACTCAGATCAAGTGCATAAGAGACCCCGTTTCTGGTTAATGTAATATCGCGATAATTAGCATCCGGGGTTAGCCCGCCAGCAGCACGTAATGCCGATGAAAGCTGTCTTTTATAGGCAAAGTCACCACTTTGTTGCTCCTGGTCATATTCCATCTCTTCGTTTTTACGATCATTAATGAGCGTATAACCCGGGTTATTGACAGAGCCTTTAATTAAGACGTTAGTTTGTGCCCACTGAAGTGGTGAGATAGTTACATCAACAAATTGTCGCTTGAAATACCCCTTTAAAACCAACGCATCTTCAATATATTTTTCTAATTCCGGAAGTGTTTTATTAACCGCCACTATGGAGCGTAAATAAGGTAGTTGAATAGTACCGTTTATATCCACCTCAAAAATACCGCTGAACTCTTCTCCCTCAGGAATCATCACCCTAACCCGGTCACCGGCAGAGAGAGTCACCACATTATTTTTCATGAGATCAGAACCGGGCAGGCGTTGGCCTGAAAACACCACCGGTTGACTGATTATTTCATCAAATAAAACTTCCACTTCTACACGCCGATTAAGACGCTTGTTTGCTTCCGATGTATTGCTCGCAACCGGGCGGTCAGCCCCCAGGCCAACAACTACAGTTTGGGTCTTATCAATATCTAAACCTTCTGCAATAAATCCGGCGACTTGTTGTGCACGATGTTTGGACAAGCCGTAATTGTCACTATATAAATCTGCTGCATTACCAGATAAGGGATCACTATCAGTATGGCCTGTAAACTTGAGCCTCAGGTTTTGTTTGTCCGCCAGGCTGTCAACCATGCGTCGTAAGCTATCTACGTATCCCTCCGGGATTTGACTCTTACCCGACTCAAAATAAACAGGAGCAATCATATTGGGTAAAGATTTGGTGACTCTTTCGCGTAATACGTTCGAGTCTTTACTCCATTCCTGATCAGGACCGGGGTTATTCTTGGTATAGGTGATACGAAATGCATCGGTAGTTAAGGCTTCCGTGCGAGGTAAAATACCTCTATTGGCACATGCACTTAAGAAAACCAGCAACAACAATAAGGTGAATTTTTTCATCACCCACCCATCATCACTTGATAAGCGTGCTCGGCATCTCGATAAGATGGGAGTACTTGTGAAGTTCGCGTCAAATACAACAAGGTTCGGATCGACGGCGTCAGGTTAACTATGCCGAGGTCGCCGCCATATTTATTAAGCCTTTGCCGTATCGATATCAACGTCGATAGCGCAAACATATCCATTGCTGAAGTATCTCCCAGATCAAGTATTAAAAATGAACGGGAATTTCGTTTAACAGAATCTTCTACAGCTTCAATACTCGCTGCATTTTCCTTGGTAACACTAGTACTCAATTTGAGTAAGAATGTTGGCTTGTCTTTTAAATCGAGCATCTATTTATCTCAACTAGTAATTACTCTTTAATGAGCAATTAATATGCCAATGACTGGCAACAAGTAATTATCTGATATTTATTGAGTAGATAACGTTGTATACCCCGCATGATTAGCAAATTGCGATGCGAATTCAGATTTATGCAAACTACATCATCCGACCAGTTATCCTCATTACCACACCGTTTATCGTTGCACCATCAATCACAGCAACAATTGGCGACACATCACGAATTACAGAAATCAGCTACCATATAATCTATTCTTATCATCAAGCGCATCATTGGCATCGAAATGATTCTAAACCACACACAACTTACAGAAATGCAGGAACTATTAGGCGAGAACTTCGCGATGTTACTGGACATTTTTTTGCGTGATTCAAAAACGCAGATAGAGCAAATCAGTGGTTGGGATAACTCATCTGAAAATTCAGCAGTTTTGAGAGAAGCACATAACCTGAAATCCTCAGCTGCAAATCTGGGTTTGGATCAACTAGCATCACAATGCGATTTAATTGAAGCAGCTCTGCATACTGAAAAAATTGACGATGTTTCCGGGTTGATCAAGAATATAGATACACTCTATATCGAGAGCATTGCGGCACTGGTTGACGCCACTTCAGCTTAAAATACTTATGCTTTACGACTATGAATATCCAATAATTCGTTAAGGTCCTCTACGACTATTGGCTTAACCAAGTAATCATCGAGCCCCTGTGATAAAAATTTCTCACGATCACCACTCATCGCATTAGCAGTCAACGCAATTACTGGCACCGTTTTACCGGTTGCTTTCATTAATTTCTTTAGCTCACGGGTTGCAGTAACACCATCCATACGCGGCATTTGGATATCCATCAACACGATATCAAACTGCTTTTTATCAAAGATCTCTACTGCCTCTACACCATCATTGGCAATCGTCACCAGATGGCCTTCCTTCTCCAGGTAAGACCTAATAACCATTTGATTTACATTATTGTCCTCAGCGACCAGAACGGTTAAGTGTCGCTGCGTTAAAGTATCTGGCACTACTAAATCGTCGGGAGATCTGAACTCCAAAATCATTGAACTTTGATCCGGGCTTTGTACACGCCTGGCAAGTTTGAATTGTGTAAATGGCTTGTTAATTTCACCGGAGTTACACAAGTCAAAAATTCTAGTGGCATTTTCATGAAGATCTTTAACACTCTTGAGACCTATCCAACGTCCAGTGATACGCTTGTTATTTTCAACAGCATCGAAAATTTTCTGGCATTGTTTTGCGGACAGATAGTCAGCATCAAGTAGTAAATAAGTATGTTGGCTCTCTAAAGAAAGCTCCAGAAATTCTTCAATATTAGAAATGCTGTCACACTGATACCCCATCCCTTGTACCATACTGGCATACTTTGATTTCAACAAAGGTCGATTATGAAACACAGCAAAAGTAGTGTCGCTACGTCTGGTTTCGAAGGGCTTGCGTGAGCTTTCGAAAGGTAGTTCAAACCAGAACTCACTACCCTTACCTAACTCACTATTAACACCAATATCACCATCCATGAGTTGAGTTGCCAGTCGTTTACAAATAGACAATCCAAGTCCTGTACCCTCAATACCAGAGTATTCTGATTGTTGTAACTGTTGAAAATCTGCGAAAAGTTTCTCCTGATTTTCCTCCGAAATACCAACCCCAGTGTCATGTACCTCAAAACGAATCCACAATCGCTCATCACTCTCATTCTCGAGCGCCTTAAGCTTGAGTAATACGTAACCATCACTGGTGAATTTAATCGCGTTACCAATCAAGTTAATCAGAATTTGTCGAATCCTGCTTTCATCACCATGCAGTTCGATAGGCAAGACTGGATCAACCAATGTTAATAATTCAATATCTTTGTCTGCTGCAGACACTGCTAGCGCTGAAGTCACTGAGTCAAGCAACGGGTGCAAGTAAAAGTCTTTTGTTTCAAGCTCCACTTTTCCAGCTTCAAGTTTTGATACATCAAGAATGTCGTTAATGATAGAAAGAAGAGCCTCTCCGGAGCTTTTGATCACACCCACTTTTCGCACTTGATCTTTATGAAGCTCAGACTCCATAAGTAAGTTGGTCATACCAATAATGCCATTCATGGGAGTACGTATTTCATGACTCATGGATGCCAGGAATGTAGACTTGGCTTTGTTCGCCGCCATGGCATAATCCCGCGCTACTTCCAGTTCTTCAGTACGCAGTTTTATCTGATCGTCTAATTCATACGTTTGTCGTTGTAACTTGTTATTTAACTCATACAACTGCAAACTTTTTTCTTCAAGCAAGGTTTCAGCTTCTTTTCGCGCCGTCCTTTCTCGTTTGACTCGACGTTCGTATTTTTTCTTGAGATCATCCATCTAGTGTTTTGTAATAACAAACCTGACATTCATGCCGTCGTCTGTTGAATTATCTTCAACGTCCAGCTCGATATTTTCTTTATAGTAAATACCACATTCTTTAATCATCCCTTCCGCTAGATTCTGAAAAGGTCTCTTGGATATATAAATAAGCTCCAGCGTATTGTCGCCCAGCATTTTAGTCTCGAAAGTAGGCAGTTCTGCATCAGGATAGAGCTTTTTAACTTCTACGTGGATGTGATTTTCCACGGTCTGAAGAAAGTCAAAACTATTATCAACTTCACTAAAAAACATGGGATAAGTTTTGGTGAATCGTTGGAATAAATAGTGCCCAAAAACTTCAACCAAAGCTGGCACCTCTATATCAGTTTCTTTAGCGAGGTGAGTGACTAACTGCAACATTTCAGTGTGGCTATATGTACCAACGGCCGTGTAAGCACCATCGGTAGATAAGTCCGAAGCATCGATAATTGTGTCAACAACATCATCCGAAAATTTCTCAGCAACCATGTCTAAAAATTCGGTAAAAACTACACCTTTCATATTAATTCCTTGTTTAAATTGGTACTGAGAGTACCGATAGACCATTATTTAACTAATAAATAGCGAATAATTCTTTGACCAAAGTGGCAAAGCAGTCACTAAGCAAGTAATCATATAGCCTTTATTATGAAAATATACTTCCAACCATTGACTGCAGGTCGATCACCACTTCATTCGTTATGAGCCTCATCCAGACACTTTTAACAATTTTCGCTCTAAATCCACTATCCGTTGTGCTGACTGCAAATGAACCCTTAACTGGTCATGGCCTGAGTATTTACTGACGTAATCATCAGCGCCACCATCTATCGCCTTCACCAAATCACCCTGAGCATCATTACCTGTACATAAAATAATATAGGTGTAATGTTCAAAGTCTACTTCACGTATTTTCTTCACAAGTTCCAAGCCACTTATATAGGGCATATTCCAGTCACTGACAACAACATCGTAGTCTTTTTTCTCCAGCATATTCCATGCTTCAAGCCCATCGTTTGCGGTATCTACGTCGTGCCCAAGTTTTTGGATACTGACTCTGATCGATAACAACATATCGGGCGCATCATCTACTGTTAAAATCTTCACACTCACCTCTTGTTTAATTTCTGCTGAAAAACATCTCTACATTTAAATTACCAATTAACGAATTTTTCATGCCTTTTATCGCAACTTTATAAATCGCAGTCAGAATATGTTATAGATCACTATTTCCAATAATTTGGTGTCATATACTGCGTAAATTGCAGACAAACATAATTGACTCAAAATGATATTAGATAAGGAACAACTCTCTGAAGTGTACAAAGCATTAAATGAAAATTTCCCTACCTTATTGGATTTGTTCTACACCAACTCCAAAATTCAAATAGACAAAATCTGCACATGGAAAACCACAACTGAAAGCCCTACCGTTATGATTGCAGCTCATACTCTTAAATCTTCTGCTGCAAACCTGGGGTTGAATCAGTTAGCGTCACATTGCGGGCTAATAGAAGCTGCATGCAATGAAGAGCAAGACATTTCAGAATTAGTCGCCAACATAAATCATCTTTATCAGGATAGTGTCTCGGCGCTTGAAACTGCTACAGCATCTATAAATACTTAGTTAACAGTGTTATGTGTAACAAGCATTGCAAGCAAGTCATTTACAACAATCGGCTTTACCAGATAATCATCCAAGCCAAGCGAAATAAATTTTTCTCGATCTCCACTCATCGCATTTGCAGTTAAAGCGATTATCGGCACCTTTTTACCAGTCTCTTCCATTCTTGATTTCAGTTCACGTGAAGCACTAACACCGTCCATACGTGGCATATGTATATCCATCAACACTATGTCAAATTGTTTTTTATCAAATGTATCAACGGCTTCAATTCCATCATTTACCACCGTTACCAGATGGCCTTCATTTTCAAGATACGAGCGCACAACCATCTGATTAACCGGGTCATCTTCGGCGATCAATATCGTCAGATGTTGTGGCGTATTATTTTCCGGTATCATCAAATCATCGGGCGTTCTAAATTCCATAATGATTGAGCTTTCATCCGGACTCTGCACACGCCGCGCCAATTTATACTGAGTAAAAGGTTTGGTAATCTCTCCGGCCTGACACAGATCAATTATTCTTAATGCATCAACATGGAAATCTTTTATACTTTTAAAACCTATCCACCTACCAGGTAATTTCGGATTTTCTTCGACTGCTTGTAATACAAGGCTGCATTGTTTTGCTGTTAAATAATCCACATCAAATAACAAATATGTGTACGGGCTGTGTTGTGAAAGTTCTATAAACTCTTCAATACTGGAAATGCTGTGACATTGATACCCTAAATCACTAACCATACTCACGTACTGCTCTTTCAAGAGAGGGCGATTATGAAAGACTGCAAAACTGGTATTTGGCCTTCTGGTTTCAAACGGCTGACGATGATTTTTAAACGGCACTTCAAACCAGAATTTACTACCCTTGCCAACTTCACTTACAACACCAATTTCACCATCCATTAACTGTGTGACCAGACGCCGACATATTGACAACCCAAGGCCCGTACCTTCAATACCAGTATATTCAGATTGTTGTAGCTGCTGGAAATCACTAAACAGTAGTTTCTGGTTATCTTTGGATATACCAACACCTGTATCGCTTACTTCAAAACGAACCCAAAGACGCTCATCATTTTCTTTTTTGAGTCGTTTTAGCTCGAGCCTCACATAACCATCTTTGGTAAACTTAATAGCATTACCAATTAAATTTATTAAAATTTGTCGAATCCGGCTTTCATCACCATTAAATTCAAGGGGCACTTTTGGATCAACGACTGTTAACAGTTCAATTTCTTTATCAGCTACTGAAGGCGCCACTGCCGACGTCACCGAATCCAGAAGTGGGTGGATATAAAAATCATTAGGTTCGAGCTCGACCTTGCCGGCCTCAAGTTTGGATACATCAAGAATGTCATTAATTATGGCGAGCAAGGATTCTCCAGAACTTTTCACCACGCCAATTTTCCGCATCTGATCTTTGTTAAGTTCAGTGTTCATCAATAAATTCGTCATCCCAATAATGCCGTTCATCGGGGTTCGAATCTCATGGCTCATAGAAGCTAGAAATCTGGACTTGGCTTTATTCGCCGCCATTGCATGATCTCGTGCGACTTTTAACTCTTGAGTGCGAACTCGTATTTGGTCATCCAACCAGTATGCTTTTCTCTGCAACTTATTATTTAAACGATAGAGTAGTTCAGTTTCTTTCTCTAACAAACTTTCCGCCTCTTTTCGTGCAGCGTCTGCTCGTGCAATGCGTCGCTCAAATTTTTCGATGAGATTATTCATGTAACTAACTTAATACACTCATTCAAACTTTAACTTTTGACTTGACTTCTTTCTTCAGCGTTCGGTTTTCTGGGTTATGTATCCGACACTCTTTGATAATGCCGTCAATCAGATGTGCAAATGGGCGTTCAGAAATACACTGTGAATCAGCAGGGTTTTCTTTCAACGGATCTCGCTTAAAAGCTGCTTGTTGCACATCAGGATTAGTAACAAATCTGCGCCTTGAATCCTCAACAGCCTTATGAAAATCAAAGCTTTTATCATTATTACAAAAATAGTCCAGATAAAACTTACTGGAGTTTTGTAATAGATAATGTCCATAGGATTCCAAAAGAATAGGTATTTCAATATTAGTCGCCTTATTCAGATTAACGACTAATTGCACCAGTTCTTTATAACTGTAATTGCCAATAGAAGTGTAGGCACCGTCATTGGGTAAGTTCGAAGCTTCAATAATGAAATCCACGACATCATCAGAATATCGCTCTTCCACCATTTCCAGAAATTTTGTAAAAAACACACCCTTCATTACAAATCCAAATATAATTCTAATACCAGTTTAAGTATTTAATAATAAACAGGCGTTAGGAGTAAAACTCGGATATATGTTGGCAAAGCATAAAATAAATATAGATCCTTTACGTTTTGAGACTAATTGCGAGTCGAGTTTACAATTAGTACTTTAGGACAATATCTCTTTAAAACAATAGGTTATGGGGCAGGTAATAAAATTTTAATTCTTGGACAACTCAAAAAAATCCTTCATTCGAACGGCAAAACGTGCGTGATTCATAACCAGACCATGAGTCGTATCTTCCAGCTCGATCAGCCTCGGCTTGGTTTTTTGAAAAAAGCGTAACAAGTTCTCGGTTCGAGGATTGGGAATTACATCATCACCTACTGCTGTAAAAATAATCGTACTGGCTGAAATTTTATCCACCTTCTTCCAGGATTCAAACTTATCCTGCAGTAATAACTGAACCGGCATATACCAGTATTTATACTTACCTACGTTATTAATACTGTCATAAGGAGTAATTAATGCCAGCCTGTCTACCCGCCTCATAGAAGCAACATGACAAGCTACCCCGCTACCCAGACTCCTGCCGATTACACCAACCGTATTATATTTTTCAGCAAAGCGGTCATACAAAGATAAAGCATCGTGGAATAACGCTGTCTCAGAAGGCTCTCCCTCACTCTTTCCATAACCCCTGTAATTCACCAGATACACAGTGTATTCCGGGAACCAACGTTCAAACCGGGTAATATTCATCTGGATATTTTCATTATTACCACCGAAATAAAACAATACAGAATCACAACCTTCATTCAACACCCAGCCTCTTAAATTAATACCATCGATAGTTAATTCAAAAGCATGATCCTGATATACAAATGCACCGGGCTGTGGGTAATAAATTAATGAACGCTGACCAAAGTAAAAATAGGCCAGGCCCGCGGCATAAAAAAGAACAACCAGAAGTAAAAAGGTAGAAAGCATAAATCTTGGATTCTTGGTGACTAATAAATCATCGTGATTTTTTCAGTGTACACATGAGCATTAATTGATAGATAATTCTACCTTATTCCCATGGCCAGACCAGATAGCCAGTTCCGTTTTATCAACAATTATATGAATACGTAGCGTTAAGGCTGGTAGATATCAGGATAAAACCGTTCCATCATACTTTCAGGCTTGGAGGGAGTTTGAAACCCGAATTGCTCATACAACGTATGTGCAGCCGTGGTCACTAAAGTAAAGCGTCGCAGACCCTGCAACTCGGAATGAGAAACCACTTTCTCAATCAATATTTTGGAGAAATCATTACCCCTGAACTCTGGTAATACAAATACATCGACCAGATTTGCGAAGGTGGCCTTATCTGTAATCACCCGGGCAAAGGCTACCTGTTGGTCGCCAATATAGCCGCCAAAACAAAGCGAATTTTCAATTGAGCGCTCCACCAGCTCCCGCTGAATACCACGAGCCCAGGTAGATTGCTGTGAGAGAAATTGATGCACCACTGAAATATCCAGTTCATCTTTGTTGGTACTAACCCGAAGCTTGGGCACTGGCTTACTCTATATGACTCATTAGTTATAAGCGAAATTTTATACGCGATAGTCAGTAATGACTACTACTAGATTTACTGAACGCCCTTCTAGAGAGAATATATTACACGAATCTCTTCGCACACAATCGGCATATCTTCAGTCGGTTTGTATTTAGTACCAGCCAACTCACGTGAATAGAATGCCCAATGCACCTTTTTCCAGTAGGCGAGGCTTTTATCTCCCTCACCCTCCAGCTCGGCAAAGGCCGGGGTAATTTCATCAAACCGTCTGATCTCAACATTAACCACCTCTATGACACACAGAGCCTCACCCGCCCAATTGGTTACTATATTTACATCGCCCACTTTTGGCAGCTCTTCGCCTGATATTTCATACCACCACAATGAAGATGCTGTTGCCCTTTTTACTCCAGCTAGTACCAGCTCAGCACACTCGTTAGCATCTTTTTCATTATCACAAAAGTAATACGACGGAATAGCACTTACTGGCTGCTCTATCGAATTAAAATAGGCGGATGATAGTTTACTAACGGAGGGATGTGGTTTTTGTTGTTCCATATTATCTATCTCGCTGTTAGAAGCTCACCCACCCTCTTTAACTTGCTTCGGCTTACAGGCACGGTGTCACCATTCTGCAGCTCAAGCACTCCTTGTCGCCCGTGCCTGGTGAGTGCCTTGATGGCATCATAGGCTACCCAGTATGAGCGGTGTACTGATAAACCAGTCTCGGCGGATAATTCTGATACAGCATCGCTCAAATTATACAAAACCAAAGAACTTCCCTTTTCAGTAACGACTTGGAGGTAATGTAGCTCCGCTTTTAAAAAAACTAACTTTCCAGTTTTCTCTTCTGGCACTTGCGACATGAATTCAAGCTGTGGTGAGGAAGCAAGTTCAGCTTTATCATGCCGATGCTGCTTATCGGGCTTCTCGATCCGATAACCCAAGACCCAGGGTGAATTCATTGCCAACCAACTCAACGTAACCGGTAGCACAACATTAATCCACTCATTCAATAAATCAGTAAATAAGTTTTTTTCAGAAACCTCGAGTTCTAACCAATACTCAATCAACATAGAGAATGGCGCGAATAGCGTTGAACCGATCAACCCTGAGACCAGCAATGCTAACCATGGATTCAATGCACAAAATCGAGCGTTTTTTAGCAACACCATATGAGAGCCGATCAGCAAGGTGATCGGTACCAGAGTTTGTAGTTGCCACTGGAGAAAACCAATTAATGGCGCAGTATTGCTATCATTGGATGTTAAGAAAAACAACACACCAAGTACAAACGCGACAGTAAAGAAATACCGTGTTGGCTTGATTTCACCGAAATCAATCTGCCCATTCATGATAATGCCCGTCCATTTAAGTTAGATAGCTGCCCATTCGTACAAAAACACTGCCCGTTCATACAATACCGTCATATGGAAAGCGATCCTTGCTTAGTATTTCAGCATCGAAACAAGAACGAGGATAATGTAATGAAAAACAAGAAACTACTACTCATAGCAGCGGTAGGCATATTTAGCACAAATACCGTTGCCGCCGAAGACACGTGGTTTGTACGACCCTATATAGGCATGAGCCAAATGTCTGATCTAAGCTCTGATTTCACTGATATTGACAGTATTTCAGGTACTGCTGACATCAATTTAAACGGTGGCTTTACTGCCGGACTGGGAATTGGCTATCGCTACAATGAACACCTTGCTGCTGAATTCGGCTGGGAATACCGCTCCAATGATTCCGAGGTTAATCTGGCTAATACTTCAACTTTCAAAGATGGTAACTACGCCTCCAATGTTTTTTATATCAATGGGCATTACTTTTTTGTTACTTCTGGCAAATGGCAGCCCTATGTCGGCGCAGGGTTGAGTTGGGCTCAAGAAATCGATATCGACCTGGAGCGTGATGGGGTTGAGCAATCCTACTCGGGTGATGGGGAATCCGGTTTTCAGATATTCGCAGGGCTTAACTATGCACTCAGCAACAATTGGGAAATACAATCTGAACTACGTTACGGAAGCATTTCAGACATTAATCTAAGCGGTGAAGCTAATGATTCGGGTGGCTTTCAAAGTCTGGATTATCAACCCACCACATTACAATTAGGATTGGTCTATAATTTTTAAAATGTCCTGTCCTAAAATAGAAAAGGCTATGAATAGATAGCCTTTTTCTTATCCTAAATCGTAGATTTAGTATTATTCAACAGTTACAGACTTGGCCAAATTCCTGGGCTGATCCACATCTGTACCCTTGAGTACAGCAACGTGATACGCAAGCAACTGCAAATAAACCACATTGACTATTGGCGCCAGCATTTCAGGGATATCTTCTATCTCGATCAGCTTGATATCACCATCATCGAGGCCGATGTTTCCGGCAGAAAAGACATACAGCTGTCCACCACGAGCTTTAACTACTTCCAGGTTGGAGCGTAGCTTATCCAGTAGCTGATCATTGGGTGCTACGGCAATGACAGGCATCTCCTCATCAACCAGCGCTAATGGACCGTGCTTGAGCTCTCCTGCTGGATAAGCCTCAGCATGAATATAGGAAATCTCTTTAAGCTTGAGCGCCCCTTCCATCGCGATCGGGAATTGCATACCACGACCCAGGAACAAGGCATGATTCTTATCCACAAAATCATTACTCATCTCTTTGATCAGATCATCTTTGTCTAATGCATCAGCGATATTTTTAGGTAGCTTGTTAAGCAACGACACCATCAACGAAATTTGCTCTTCGGCGATATCTCTTTCTCTACCAATTGCCAGCACCAGTAATAACAAAGCAACTAACTGAGTCGTGAATGCCTTGGTCGATGCAACGCCAATCTCGGGACCAGCGTGCGTCATTAAGCACAGCTCTGAATCACGCACCATGGAGCTTTCTGGGACGTTACAAATACTCAAACTACTTAAAAACCCTTCATTATTAGCTTTTTCCAATGCCGCTAATGTGTCGGCTGTTTCACCAGACTGGGAGATGGTTACAAATAAAGTGTTGTCTTGTACCACACGTGGTCGATAGCGAAATTCACTGGCCACTTCTACTTCACACGAAACGCCAGCTAACGCTTCGAACCAGTACTTGGCCACCAGACCCGAGTGGTAACTGGTACCACAGGCAACGATTTGTACTCGCTCTACCTGTTTGAATATTTCTTCTGCTTTAACACCAAAGATATTGGCATTAACGGTGTTGTTGGTTAAACGTCCTTCCAGGGTTTCTGTAATGGCCTGTGGCTGCTCATAGATCTCTTTAAGCATGTAGTGCTTGTAACCACCACGATCACTGGCATTCAGGCTTTGGCTGGTGGTATGAACTTCACGCTCTACTTCATTACCATCAACATCATAAATCGTCACCTTGTCGCGGGTTAAATGCGCGAGATCACCATTTTCCAGATAGATCACTTTTTGTGTAACCGGGATTAATGCCTGCACATCCGAAGCAACAAAGTTCTCACCGATACCAAGCCCAATAACAGCCGGACTTCCCTGGCGAGCCACAATCATTTCATCAGGCCGGTCATGGGCGATCACACCCAGTGCATAGGCGCCATGGAATTCTTTACGGGCACGATCAACAGCAGCGACTAAATCACCCAATTCTTCGTAATAACCAGCTATATGGTGTGCGGCGACTTCAGTATCTGTTTCTGAAGTATGAATCATGCCAGTACTTTCCTGCTCACCTTTCAGTACTTCATAGTTCTCGATAATACCGTTATGCACTATCGCCACTTTATCGTTTGAAAAATGCGGATGAGCGTTACTCTCGGATGGCTCACCATGTGTTGCCCAGCGTGTATGAGCGATACCTGTGCCACCGGTAATCGGTGATTCACTGACCGCTTTCTCTAACTCAATTACTTTACCTAAACGGCGATGACGAACCAGGCCATCATCATTGATGACAGCTAATCCGGCTGAGTCATAGCCTCTATATTCGAGACGGCGTAAACCTTCTAACAATATGGGAGTGACATCGCGTTGTGCTACTCCACCAACTATTCCACACATAATTAATCCTGTTTTTTAACCGGTTTTTTCCAACCAGCAATACTTTTTTGTTTACCACGCGCTATGGTCAATTGACCTTCTGGCGCATCTTTACCAATGGTCGATCCGGCACCTATGGTAGCCTCAGCACCGATTTCTACCGGCGCCACTAATGAGCTATTTGAACCAATAAAGGCATTATCACCAATTTTAGTCTTATGTTTGTTAACCCCATCGTAATTACAGGTGATAGTGCCAGCACCAACATTTACGTCCTTACCTAATTCAGCATCACCGATATAGCTTAAATGGCTGACTTTACTGCCCTCACCTATTAATGACTTCTTAATCTCGACATAGTTTCCAACTTTTGCTCCCCTCGCCAATACCGCTCCCGGGCGAAGTCTTGCAAAAGGACCCACGGTTGAATCACCTACAATACGAGCGCCTTCCAAGACACAATTGGCTTTGATAGAGGTATCGCTACCGATCGTGCTGTTTTCGATGACAGAATTCGGGCCAATAGAAACACCATCACCAATTTCTACCTTACCAAGAAAGACACAATTTACATCGATCGTTACATCTTTGCCGCAGCTTAATTCACCACGTACATCGATCCTGTCTGCATCCATTAAGGTAACGCCTTGCTGCATTAATATTGCCGCCTGTTGATACTGACATTCGCGCTCGAGTTGATGTAATTGCAGCTTGTCATTTACACCTAAGACCTCAGCTTCATCGTTACAGATAACAGAAGCAACGTTATCGCCATCTGCTACACACGCTGCAATACAATCTGTCAGGTAGTACTCGCCCTGATTGTTATTATTTTTTAAATTGGATAACCAGCTTTGGAGCCGTTGGCGATCAGCGCATAAAATACCGGTATTACCTTCGCTGATACCTTGTTGAGTAGCATCGGCATCTTTTTGTTCGACAATAGCGCGAATACTATTGGCGTCGTCACGCACAATGCGTCCGTAACCAAACGGGTTTTCAAGATCGACAGTAAGAATTGCAAGAGGGTCTTTAGCTTGGGCTTCCAACAATGCAACCAAAGTTTCTGGCTTGGTCATTGGCACATCACCATAAAGCACCAACACTCGATCAGCACTAACCTTATCAATCGCTTGTTGTACTGCATGGCCTGTTCCCAGTTGTTCTGCTTGCAAGGCAAAGCTGACACCAGCATCTTCAAACAAGGTTTCTACCAGCTCCGCCCCGTGTCCAACCACCACACTAATTTCTTGCGGTTCCAGCGTTTTCGCGGTTGCAATAACATGCCCAAGTAAAGGCTCACCTGCCAGGGTGTGTAACACCTTGGGTAGGTCGGAATTCATACGGGTTCCCTTACCAGCGGCAAGGATAATCACAGCCAGACTCATCCAGTCAATCCATTGAATTATTTAGACCAATGTAACCCACTCACGGGCATAAAAAAAGGCAGCTCAAGGCTGCCTTTGTCACAATGTTGTGTGTTTCACATTGTATTAGCGCTTTTTTCGGATTCTCTCTAGCATTCTGATTTGAGCGACAGCTGCAAGTAGTTCTGCCTTGGCTTTCTTGGCGTCATAATCACTATCAGCGTCTTTAAGTAGCGCTTCAGCGTCTTCCTTGGCTTTCAGCGCTGCTTTTTCGTCCAGGTCAGCCGCACGGGCACCGGTGTCAGCCAGGATAGTCACAACGTTGGGTAGTATCTCCAACATGCCGCCACTCACATACAAATGCTCAAACTCTTTTTCACCTTCCGGTAACAAGCGAACTTCGCCCGGCACCATACGCGTGATCAATTGGACGTGGCGTGGATGCACACCAATCTCACCCTGCTCAGCCGGGACATGGACTTCATGTACCACGCCCGAATACAGAGCACCCTCGGCGGAAACAATCTCTAACTGCATGGTCGAATTTGATGCCATTGGAATTTACCGTTTAGCGATGACTTATGATTCCATTGACTTGGCGTTTTCAATCGCCTCATCAATCGAGCCAACCATGTAGAAAGACTGCTCAGGCATGTGATCGTACTCACCCGAAACAATGCCCTGGAAAGCGCTGATGGTATCAGCCAGCGTTACGTACTTACCTTCAGCACCAGTAAAGACCTGCGCCACGAAGAATGGCTGTGACAGGTAACGCTGTACTTTACGTGCACGTCCTACCGTCAGCTTGTCTTCCTCGGATAATTCATCCATACCCAGAATGGCAATGATATCTTTCAGTTCTTTATAGCGCTGCAACAGACCCTGTACGTCACGGGCGGTGTTGTAGTGCTCTTCACCGATGACTAATGGATCAAGCATTCGTGACGTTGAATCCAGTGGGTCTACCGCTGGATAAATACCTTGCTCGGCAATTGAGCGAGATAATACTAAGGTCGCGTCCAGGTGAGCAAAGGTTGAAGCCGGTGATGGATCGGTTAAATCATCCGCTGGTACATAGACCGCCTGGAATGATGTGATTGAACCAGTCTTGGTGGTGGTAATACGCTCTTGTAGCGCACCCATCTCTTCCGCCAAGGTTGGCTGGTAACCTACCGCTGATGGCATACGACCCAGCAGTGCTGATACCTCGGTTCCAGCCAGTGTGTAGCGATAAATGTTATCGATAAACATCAATACGTCACGACCTTCGTCACGGAAGTATTCCGCCATGGTCAAACCAGTCAAAGCAACGCGTAACCTGTTACCCGGAGGCTCATTCATCTGACCGTATACCAGTGCCACTTTGTCGAGTACGCCAGCTTCCGTCATTTCATGATAGAAGTCGTTACCCTCACGAGTACGCTCACCTACTCCAGCAAATACGGACAAACCAGAGTGTTGTTTAGCGATGTTGTTGATCAACTCCATCAGCGTTACGGTCTTACCAACACCCGCACCACCGAACAGACCAACCTTACCGCCCTTGGCGATAGGCATGATCAGGTCGATTACCTTGATACCGGTTTCAAGAATTTCCTGCGATGCAGACTGCTCATCATAAGCAGGTGCAGCACGGTGAATCGGCAAGTATTCTTCAGCCTTGATATCACCCGCATTATCGATGGCTTCACCGAGTACATTCATAACTCGACCCAGAGTACCCTGACCAACTGGCACCTGGATAGGCTCACCGGTATTGGATACCGACATGCCACGCTTGAGTCCATCAGAAGCACCCATCGCAATGGTTCTTACTACACCATCACCCAACTGCTGTTGAACTTCGAGAGTTAGATTATCAAACTCCGCGATCTTCAGTGCCTGATATACCTGAGGTACGCTATCGCGTGGAAATTCCACGTCAACTACCGCGCCGATTACTTCTACTACGTTTCCAGAACTCATGGTTGGTTCCTCTTGATTCTCAATTCAGTTATTAGACAGCAGACGCACCAGAAACAATCTCGGAAATCTCCTGAGTGATTGCTGCCTGTCTTGCTTTGTTATATATGAGCTGTAGCTCATCAATCAGATCACCCGCATTATCGGTCGCACTCTTCATCGCGATCATTCGGGCGGACATTTCACACGCAACGTTTTCAACCGTCGCCTGATATACCTGTGACTCTATGTAGCGCATCATTAACTCATTCAGGATCTCTTCTGAATTTGGCTCATAGATGTAATCAAAATGTTGTTTGGGCTCATCGTCTTCAAACTCGGCTATCGCCGGGATCAAAGCGCTAACGCCTGGTGTTTGGGTCATCGAGTTGATGAACTCGTTCTCGGCCAGGTAAAGGCGATCAATATCACCATCGGAAAACTTGTCCAGCATGACTTTAACCGTGCCGATAAGGTCGTTCATCTTGGGTGCATCACCCAGACCATTGACCTTGGCAGCGATATTACCGAGACGCTTGAAGAAGGCTTCTGACTTGGTTCCAATCAGACACAGCTCAACCTCAACACCCTTGTCCTGCCACTCACTCATCTCGTTCAGCACGCGCTTGAACAAATTGGTGTTCAAACCACCACAGAGACCACGGTCAGTTGAAACCACGATGATGCCAACACGCTTCACTTTACGATCAATCAGGTAGGGATGCTTGTACTCAAGATTGGCTTTAGTGATGTGATTAATCACCGAACGAATCTTCTGCGCGTAAGGCTTGGTAGCCTCCATGCGCGCTTTAGCTTTACGCATTTTACTCGCCGCTACCATTTCCATGGCTTTGGTGATTTTTTGCGTGCTTTGAATACTCGCGATCTGGGTGCGTATTTCTTTGCCGACGGCCATGTGTGTTTACCAGGTACCTTTAGCTTTGAAATTTTCCAACGCGGTTTTCATCTCGCCAGCAATGTCATCGTTGTAATCACCGCTGTCGTTGATCTTTTCCAGCAGCGCTGAACTCTCTGAACGCAGGTAGCTGTGCATGGCGGCTTCAAATGGAACCACTTGCTTGGCGTCAACATCATCCAGGAAGCCTTCGTTAGCCGCGAACAGCGAGAACGCCATTTCAGCGGTTGAAAGCGGAGAATATTGTCCCTGCTTCATTAATTCAGTAACGCGCTCACCACGCTCCAACTGCTTACGGGTAGCGTCATCCAGATCAGATGCGAACTGCGAGAAGGCCGCCAACTCACGATATTGAGCCAGTGCCAGACGTACACCACCACCCAACTTCTTGATGATTTTAGACTGTGCCGAACCACCTACTCGTGATACCGACAGACCCGCGTTAATCGCTGGACGAATACCGGCGTTAAACAAATCAGTCTCGAGGAAAATTTGTCCGTCAGTAATCGAGATTACGTTGGTCGGTACGAATGCAGATACGTCACCAGCCTGAGTTTCGATAATTGGTAGAGCGGTCAATGAACCGGTCTTACCTTTAACTTTACCGCCAGTTATACGCTCGATCTCTTCCGCGTTTACGCGTGAAGAACGCTCAAGTAAGCGCGAGTGCAAATAGAATACGTCACCAGGATACGCTTCACGACCCGGTGGACGACGCAGTAACAATGAAACCTGACGATAGGCCGCAGCCTGCTTGGAAAGATCATCATAAACGATCAGTGCATCTTCACCTTTATCACGGAAGTACTCACCCATAGAGCAACCCGAGTACGGAGCAATGTATTGCATCGCCGCTGAATCAGACGCGTTCGCTGCCACTACAATAGTGTGTTCCAGTGCGCCGTGCTCTTCCAACTTTGATACCAGGTTAGCTACCGATGATGCTTTCTGACCAATCGCCACATAGATACATTTAACGCCAGTACCTTTCTGGTTAATGATGGTATCCAGCGCTACCGCTGTCTTACCCGTTTGACGATCACCAATGATCAACTCACGCTGGCCTCGACCAACCGGCACCATCGCATCGATAGACTTCAAACCAGTCTGCATCGGCTGGTCAACTGATTGACGCTCGATTACACCCGGCGCAATCTTTTCGATCGGCTCACTACCAGCCGCATCTACAGGACCTTTACCATCAATTGGGTTACCCAGTGAATCTACGACACGACCTAACAGGCCTTCACCAACCGGCACTTCAAGAATTCGACCGGTACAACGAGCTTTGTCGCCTTCGACCAGATCTTTATAGTCACCCAGTACTACCGCACCGACCGAGTCACGCTCGAGGTTCAGTGCCATACCGTACAAGTCACCCGGTAATTCGATCATCTCGCCTGACATAACGTCGGCCAGACCATGAATACGCACAATACCGTCAGCAACACTGACGATGGTTCCTTCGGTACGCGCTTCGGAGACCGCTTCAAAATCGACAATGCGTTTTTTGATCAGGTCACTGATTTCTGTTGGATTCAATTGCATCTTCTCTTCCTCTGTCTCTGCCGTAGCAGAATCAATTCAAAATTGTTTATAATAAGCCAGGTTAGCGAGCCAGTGTGGTTGACATCTTGGCCATACGGCCTTTGACCGAGCCATCAATCACCAAGTCACCGGCAGTAATAACCGCGCCACCAATCAGATCAGCATCAACACTGACTTCCAGGCGCACATCTTTGTTAAAACGTTTTTTCAGCGACGCGATTACAGACTCTTTCTGTGCCTCGGTCACTTCAAAAGCAGACACCATCTTGGCATCGATCATGCCTTTCGATGACGCTACCAATTCTTCATAAATGCCCGTTACTTCCGACATTAATGACAAACGACCGCTCTCGGCCATCAGCTTGACCAGATTCGCACCCTGATCATCTATCTTGTCACCACAAATACTAACCAGTAACTCAGCCATCTTTTCACGCGTAACGGTCGGGTCATCCAGACGAGATTTGATTTGCTCGTCTTCACAGACCACGCTCAAATAAGCCAGCGCATCGGACCACGTTTCTGTCGCATTGTTTTCGCTGGCCAGTTCATAAACGGCTTTGGCGTACGGTCTTGCTGTTGTTGATAAGTCAGACATTAAATTTGCTCAATCAATTCTTCAAGTACGGTGGTATGCGCATTCACATCAACCCCATCCTTCAAACGCTTATGCGTGCCAGCAATTGCTTCTTCCGAAATTTCGCGGCGCAAAGATTCACGGGCGCGATTCACTTCCACTTCTATCTCGGCTTGTGACTGCGCCAGAATACGCTCACCTTCAGTGCCGGCTTTAACATCAGCATCAGCTACTATTTCTTTGGCCCGTCGCTCGGCAGTTGCCACAATTTCACCGGCTTGAGTTTTTGCTTCTTCAAGTTGCACCGCGGCGGCTGACTCGGCTTCCTTTTGCGCGAGTACCGCTTTTTCTGCCGCTGCCAGACCATCAGCAATACGTTCTTTACGCTCTGCCATGGCTTTAGCAACTGGTGGCTTGACGAATTTCATGCAGAACCAGATGAACAGAAAGAACGTCAGCGACTGAGTGATAAAGGATATTAAATTCATCATCGCCTTATCCTCTCGAACTTAATACTTTGGCCACACCGGCTTCGGCAAGATCGGAGATCTGCTTGCTCAGTTCGGTGCGAGCACTGCTGACTTCTGCATCAATCTCGGCCTGCGCTTTGCTGACAATGGCATCACCTTCAGCCTTTGCTTTGCCTTTAGCTGTCTCGATGGTTTCATTGGCCTTGCGCTGGGCGCCCTGAACGATATCAGCCGCCTTACCTTTGGCCGCATCCAGTTCCTGTTGCACTTTTTCCTGTGCTTCAGCCTCGACTGCCTGACTTTTGTCAGCGGCAGCCTGCCCGTCAGCAATCTTCTTGCGACGCTCTTCCATGTTGGCAAGTATTGGCGGCCATACACATTTCATGCAGAACCAGGCGAACAGTAAGAATATGATGCACTGGATAAACAGCGTGAGATTAATATTCACTTCGAGTACCTATCTAAGTAACGTTACAAATCAACCAGGTGCGAACACCCTTCGATTAGCTTATGCGCCACCCGCGACTACGAATATCAGATACATCGCGATACCAACACCAATGATGGGGATCGCATCGATCAAACCGGCCGCCAGGAAGAATGTTCCTTTTAGCGCGCCTGCCAGTTCTGGTTGACGTGCTTCACCTTCAAGCAACTTACCACCCAAAATACCAACGCCGATAGCCGCACCGAGTGCGCCCAGTCCCAACATAATTGCAGCAGCAATATAAACCATTTTCTTCTCCTTAAAATACTTCAGTACGTAAACAAATTAGTGATGCTCAAACGACATGTTGAGGTACACGATCGTCAAAACCATAAATATAAATGCTTGTAACACAACCACCAGAATGTGGAAGATGGCCCAGCCCATTTGCAAGGCGCCGCCAAACAATTGCCAGATACCCCAACCACCGGCAATACTGGCCAGCGCTGCGATCAAAATGAAAATCATTTCGCCGGCATACATGTTGCCGAACAGTCGCAAGCCTAATGAAAATGGCTTGGCCAACAAGCCAACCACTTCCATGAAAAAATTAAGCACGATTAAAAACGGTGCAGCGATAAGGCCAGCGCCTTTGGTCGGTACCGGAAACGGCATGGTAGTCAGTTCTTTGAGAAAGTTACCTGCGCCCTTGACCGTAAACGAATACCACAACATCAGAATAAAGATAGCCACTGCCATACCCAAGGTCACATTCGGGTCGGTGGTCGGTACAATTTTCATGTACGGCACGCCCATGGCGGCAAAGGCTGAAGGTATCCAGTCAACCGGCACCAGATCCATCAGGTTCATCAGAAAGATCCAGACAAAGGCAGTCAACGCTAACGGCGCAACCAGCTTGCTCTTGCCGTTAAACATGTCACGACTCATGTTATCGACAAACTCAACAACCATTTCTATGAAGTTTACGAATTTACTTGGTTCGCCGCTTTCGGCTTTTCTGGCGACGCGCCAAAACAGGAAAGCAAAGATTCCGCCCAGAAACAAAGCCCAGCCGATAGAATCTACATGGATAGCATTGAAGCCCATCGCTGATGCCTCGGCACCGCCATGCGCAAAGGTCCACTGGTCATGCTCGAGCACATGCGCGTTACCGTCGTAATCCACACGTTCGTAGCCAGCCGGTAATTTACCGTAGGTTAAATTAGTCAGGTGATGAACAATATATTCACTGACTGTTTGAGCGCCTTGCTCTGCCATTCTCTCTCACAACTCCTGCGTTAACCCGGGGCCACGCAATCAAATCAAATCTGTTTACTGGCGGTCTTTTCTAAACAGCGGATATACCGCGCCGACCAGTGTAGTCACAGCAAACCCGAGTAGCATCACTACTGCGTGGGTACTGCCGTTTGCCTTGAACGCCCACATAAAGAGGACTGCCGTTGCTGCCATTTTCAAGGCCATCCCGCGTTGTGTTGTGCGCAGGGTTTTGTGAACACCTGATGCCTGCTGGTAACGACCAGCGTAGTACACAAACATCGCATGGGGTATTGCTGCTATCGCAGCACCGATCAGCCAGAATTTCAGCTGCTCTATATTTCCCAGTAGACCGAAGCCCAAGGCGCTGATCAGCGCGATCACGATCTGTAGTAGCAAGGCTTCATGCCAAGGTGGAATCGTATTGGGTGTGTCAGTCGCCATTTCAGCTAAAACACTGGCTTTTTGGGGCCAGAGTAGCGTCCAAGTGCGCGCGAATTATACGAGCCAACCCAGTAAGGGTCAACCAATCATAGTATGCATCGAAGAATTTAATATGCCGGCAAGTTTTGGAGGTTTCTGAGCCGTATTTCGCAAATCTTGCTCTACAGGCACTATTAGGCACGTTCAGCCTAGTTCAGGTGAGCCAGAATCCCGTCCAGCTCGTCCAGTGAGGTATAACCAATCACGATTTTTCCGCTACCGCTTTTGCTGTGCTGAATGCTCACCGGGGCCCCTAATTGATCGGATAAGTCGTTTTCCAGCAACTGGATATCATCCGATTTGTTCGACTTTTTAGAGCTTTTCTTGGCAGGCTTACCATCCTGGTTTTTAAGCTTGCGTACGTACTTTTCAGTGTCTCGTACCGATGATTCACGCGAAATTACATAACGCGCTGCTTTCACCTGGGTGCGACCGCGCAAACCCAGTAAGGCACGCGCATGACCCATCTCCAGTTTACCCTCATCGAGCAGCTGCCGTGTCTCGTCTTCAAGCTCGAGCAAGCGCAATAAGTTACTCACGGCCGAACGCGAACGCCCGACAGTTTTAGCCAGCTGCTCGTGAGTCAGACCAAACTCTTTTGTTAAGCGCTGCAGGGCGAGTGCTTCTTCAACCGGATTAAGATTTTCGCGTTGGATATTTTCGATCAGCGACATCGCCGCCGCGGCTTCATCCGGGATTTCTCTGACTACCGCCGGAACTTCATGCAAACCTGCCAACTGGGCGGCACGCCAACGTCGCTCACCGGCGATCAATTCAAACTTGGTTCCGGATGGACGAACCAATAGTGGTTGCACGATACCTTGTGAAGAAATCGAATCCGCCAGCTCTTGCAGGGCATCCTGATCAATATGAATACGCGGTTGATAGGTACCGCGAAGAATTTGTTCTACTGCTATTTGGCGCAGACCCTCGCCGGGCTTGGCAGGTACATCATCTACCTGTGGTAAGTCAGCACTGGCTCCGCCCGAGCTGAGTAATACATCCAGGCCACGCCCAAGACCGCTCTTTTTCTTAGGCACTGGCGGTCTCCGGGGTAAAGCGAGCACTCTCCATGCGCCTTAGGATTTCACCAGCCAACGCCAGATAAGCGACCGAGCCGCGTGAAGTTTTATCGTAATGCAGTATCGGCATACCGTGACTGGGGGCTTCTGCCAGACGCACGTTGCGCGGGATAATGGTGTTATAGACCTTGTCGCCAAAGTGACTGATTAACTGCTCGGACACATCATTGGTTAAATTGTTTCGCGGGTCATGCATGGTACGTAACAAACCATCTATTTCCAGACCAGGGTTCACCGAACCGCGAATCTCTTCGATGGTTTTCATCAAAGCAGACAAACCTTCCAGTGCATAGTACTCGCACTGCATCGGAATGATCACGCCATTGGCAGCAACCAGCCCGTTCACCGTCAGCATGTTAAGCGAAGGCGGACAATCAATCAGCACGAAATCATAATCATCGCTGACAGTTTCCAACGCCTGTCTGAGTTTGAACTCGCGCCCGATCATGGTCATCAGCTTGACCTCAGCCACCGTCATGCTGGAGTTGCCCGGTAGTAAATCAAACTTCCAGTCTTCGCTCGTGACTATGGCTTCTTTAACGTCTGCCTCACCCAGCAAGACTTCCGTCAAGGTAGTCTCAAGATCATGCTTGTCGACCCCGGCGCCCATAGTGGCATTGCCTTGCGGATCCATATCAATCAACAACACACGGCGCTTGGTAGCCGCTAAAGAGGCGGCCAGATTGACACTGGTGGTGGTCTTACCGACCCCACCTTTTTGATTGGTAATGGCGAGAACTCTACTCATTCAGGTCTTATTAGCCGTTATTTATAGTTATCAGGTGCCGCGATGCTTCCAAACCCGGTACCGTCAGCGGTCTAACAGTGTACTTGAAATTATCCGCCAGTGCCGCAAGTTCCGCCTCTGGCAGCCTGCCTTTCATAGCCAACCACTGGCCATCGGGGGCCAATAAATGCTTGCTACCCTTAATAAAGTCGCTAATTGAGGCAAAAGCTCGGCTGCAGACCTGTCCAAAAAGCTTATCCGGCTGGTATTTCTCAACCCGACAATGCACAGCTTCTATATTCTCCAGCCCCAGTTCGATAGTCGCCTGCCGCAGAAAATTCACCTTTTTCTCAACCGCTTCGA
>CALISW010000032.1 GCA_938041655.1 uncultured Thiotrichales bacterium
CCGGTTGGCCCGGTTGAGTACTGTGATGCCAAAGCACTCAAGCCATGGAATGCATGGATCAGTGGAGTGACACTCAACGATCTGAATCACCAGTTACCCAAAAAGAACCAGTACGGTGACTATACAGACGAGATTGCGACACTAACACGAGGCACTAGTGAGCAGCTGGATATTACTGCCAGCTTGAGCTGGATCAGTGAAGCACTACATTACGAAGTGTGGATAGATTTCAACCACAATGGTGTGTTTGAAAGCTCTGAAAACGTCTTGTCAGTGGCTAACCCTGAAACCATCATGGGTGCACCAACGGACAGCGTAAGCCAGACTATCTCGGTGCCAGCCAATGCCACGCTTGGCGAAACTCGTATGCGCGTCAGCATGCAGTGGAATCAAGCACCAACACCGTGTGATACACATGAATACGGTGAAGTGAGTGATTTCGGTATTGTTATTCAATAGCTTTACATAGTTGTTACCAACGAAAAACCGCCGGGCTTACCCGGCGGTTTTTTTAGTCGCGATGCATTCTCATCTCGATTATTGAATCGAATAAAACTAGAATGTTAGTTGTTCTTATTTATTGAGCCTGCATGCCAAATATAAACCTTACCGATGAACGCCTACGCGATGCCGTAGTTAAGGCCGAAAGTACCACAGTGCGCAATGACAGCCGTTATGTTGGCCCCAAAGGTAAAAATTGTTCCACGCGCAAAGTGCTTAAAGCGACAGTTGATCAGGACTACGATAATCTCAAGAAACAATTCAAAACTGACGAGGCACTAGGCAAGGCATTGGTCGATGGCGACCCCGATATCGATCTGGAACGAAATGGTATGTTTCTGTGGGACGTCTCGCGGGTATACATCAACCCCAAAGAAGAACTGGTTTATCGCATCCGTCAGGATGAGAAAATTCTAAATCCCGATGGCAGCGTAAGAGAAACACGTAACCGCCGCCGACTGGAACCAAATGTCGATGCGGATATACCACTGACCTGGAGCGGCAAGTTTATCGACAAGAGTGAAGCGATTCGCCGCTATGTGTTCAAGTCGAAATTACAAATAGTACATGTCAACGGCCTTACCTATGACTTCCTGTATGACATGGCAAAAGATCTGCATGAGCGCAAAGCCATGATGATTCTGGGCGCTGGTAAAAAAGGCACCCAACCGTTGGTCTTTCGCCGTGGCTCAACACCCTATCGCGCCTTTTTGGAAGGCCGGGTGAAAAAAGATAAATACATATTATTACTGCACCTTTCCAACCTCGAACTCAAACGTCCGGCCGCCAAGAAAAAACCGGCACTGGAAACGGATGAGGCTGCTCCCTGATGGCTAAACTCTACAACCCGAAAAAACTCAAGAAACTCAACGGTGGTTTGCTTGCAGGAAAAGCTGATGCACTAGTTGACAAACAGCTGCTGCAACGCGTGCGTCTGCGGCGTCGCCAACTCGGACAAATGACCATGGCGCTGGATATCGAATCCGCCAGTCGCCGTGTACCCGAAGGCAGCTACCACGTCAGTCGCAAGGTCGATGGAGAATTTACCTGTCTGGCCTGGAACAATGGCGAGATCTGTACCCTCAATCCTGGCGGCACCATCAGGGCCAATGCACCATTTTTAGAAGAAGCCTCCAAGCTACTCAAAGCGGCCGGAATAAAAAAAGCACTACTAGGCGGCGAACTTTATGTACAGCGCAGCGACGGTGAGCGCGCACGCGTGCATGATGTCGTGCGAGTTGCCAGAAACCCGGCTGATAAAGATGAGGTCGCTCAACTGGGGTTAGCCTGTTTCAACATATACGATCTCGATGGCAAAGATCTTTCCATGCTCTATGACGATGCGATTGCGCAGCTGCAACAGATTTTCAAAAAAGGTAAAAAAGTCCACGCGGTTGAGACCATCGTTGTCAGTGAACGTAAGGCCGTGCTCAAACAGTTCAAACAATGGGTACTCGAAGAAGGTGAAGAAGGCATCGTGGTTCGCTCCGATACCGCTGGCATCTATAAAATAAAACCGCGTCACTCACTGGATTTGGCGGTTATTGGCTTTACTGAAAGCATCGATGACCGAGCCGGCCTGCTGCACGATTTATTACTCGCGGTAGTCAGACCATCGGGCAACTTTCAGCTGGTGTCGAGAGTGGGTGGTGGCTTCAGCGAAGAAGAGCGCGCCAGCATACTCAAGAAATTACAAAAACGTGTAGTCGATTCTGATTTTCGCGAGGTGAATTCGGACCGGGTTGCCTACCAGATGGTAGAACCGGGACTGGTGATAGAAATTGAATGCCTGGACCTGATCAGCCGAACCTCACGCGGCAACCCGATTGACAAAATGATCCTCGAATGGAACACCAAGGACAAGCGCTGGGAAGGTATACGCCGACTACCACTGTGCAGTGTTATCTCACCGCAGTTCATTCGTTTTCGTGACGACAAAGACGCTACTGCAGATGATGTCAAAGTCTCCCAGCTCACTGACATTGTTGATATTCCGGAAATTGATCGAAAAGCAGAAGAAATCAACCTACCCAAAAGCACCATTATGGAACGTGTTGTTTCGACCAAAACACTCAAAGGTAAAACCATGGTGCGTAAAATAATGACCTGGAAAACCAATAAAGAAGAAGACTCCAGAGACTACCCTGCCTACGTGATACAGCTAACCGATTTCTCCCCCAACCGTGCCGCGCCACTTAAATATGAAATGCGCGTCAGTTCATCAGAAGCGCAGATCAAAGAATTTTACAGTCAATGGCAGGAAAAATACTTTGTACGTGGCTGGAAAGCTGTCGAATAAAACCAATCTCTAATATCGATCAATAGCACAACATATCGTTGTGATCAGGCATATTTTTGCCTACAAAATATTGAGAACCAGTACCGTTAAATATTCTTGACCCACCTTTACATTAAGGTTTCGTTCAGGCGTAACCTCGTAGGATGGACACACTGAAACCACAGACCGGAGTAATTATGAAAAATTTCAGTGTACTAGTAACCTTGTTGGGATTGTTGATTGGATCAGGCAATGCCCTGGCCCATGACAACAAAAAACACTCAAACAAGCACCGACATCAACACAGTCAGGATCACTATGATGACCGTTATGATGATCATTACCGGGGCGATGACTATAGCTGGTGCGAT
>CALISW010000033.1 GCA_938041655.1 uncultured Thiotrichales bacterium
AATTTTTCTGTGTCATTACCATTGAAAGTTGCTTGCTGTTTAATTTCTAATGCCTGTCTTTGTGCAAGACTCGGGCGTACCAAAGATCCGTCGGTTGGGTCGATAGCTACCAACATGGCTGATTGACCAGTGGTTACGGTGACTTGCTCAGTCTCCAGCTGCTGATACGTGACAACGGTGATCACTAACAGTAATAAGATTAATAATAGTTTGTTCACTTTGAATTCCCCGCGACGATTTGTCATATTCTGATTGTATGTATACGTCTATTTCAACATCATAGACTTAATCTCGTAATTTTAGCAAAAACCATAGAACTCACAGCATTAAGTGACCTTGGTTTGGGAATTCGTCAGATTGTATAAGTCACTGAATTATAGGTAATAACAATGAAAGATTTCGAATCGTTACAAATTTCAATAGAGAACAGGGTTGGGCATATCGAGTTCAATCGTCCTGAGAAAATGAACAGTATGACACGGGCTTTTTGGCGTGAACTACCTGAGGCAGTGCGACTTATTGAGCAAGACACGGAAGTACGCGTGATCGTCATCTCTGCAAAAGGTAAGCATTTTTGTTCCGGTATGGATCTTGAAGTATTTCAGACTATTGGTGCTGGAGAAGGGGTAACACCGAGCCGAGCCAGTGCTGATTTGCGCGAAATGATTCTTGAATTACAGGATACGGCGACTGCATTAGAAACCATAAGAATACCCGTCTTAGCGGCTGTGCAAGGAGCGTGCATTGGCGGGGCATTAGCGTTTCTGACTGCCTGTGATATGCGTTATTGCACTAGCGATGCTTTTTTCTCTATCGAAGAAATAAACATCGGCATGACCTGCGATGTAGGCACTCTGGAGCGCCTGCCGCATATCTTGTCTGACAGTCACCTGCGTGAATGGGTGTTTACCGGCAACAAGCTAGCCGCTGGTCAGGCAAAAGAATGGGGGCTGGTGAATAACGTTTATGACGACCAGCAACAAATGCTGGTTGAAGTAATGAAGATTGCAGCGAATATCGCCACTAAATCACCACTCGCCTTGCACGGCTGTAAAGTCAGCATGAATTATAACCGTGATCACACTGTGGCAGCCGGACTGGAGCAAATCGCAACCTGGAATGCCGGCATGTTGGATCAGGGAGATATCTTGAAGGCTATACAGGCGCGCCAAGAAAAGGCAGTCGCAGATTTTGCTTCTCTTGAAGCTCCCAGAAGACGGTAAACTGCGAGACAACATGAAAAATCATTATCACTATATTTTTTTATTCGTAACACTCACCCTTGCTGCTTGTGTAATAAATCCCTATGAAACTACGAGTGTTCAATCACCAAAACTCGACTATGCTTTAGCCATTCATGGAGGTGCGGGCACAATCAGTCGTGAAAATTTGTCTGCAGAAAATGAAGCTGATTATAGACGAGTACTGAATCAGGCGCTTGATGCCGGACAACAAGTGCTCGTGTCTGGTGGGAGTGCAGTTGAAGCTGTGCAACAAACTATCATAGTGATGGAAAACTCACCGCTGTTTAATGCTGGTAAAGGAGCGGTATTTACTCATGATGGTAGAAATGAGATGGACGCCTCTATTATGTCAGGTATTGATCAGACAGCAGGGGCGGTAGGGGGTGTGACAACCATAAAAAACCCTATCAAAGCAGCACGCGCCGTTATGGAACAGAGCCCGCATGTAATGTTAGTCGGTAAAGGTGCAGAGATCTTTTCTATAGAGCAGCAAATAGAGCAAGCCGAGCCAGAGTATTTTTTTACACAGAGACGTTGGGATGCCTTACAGAAAAACAAATCTCGTAATAACCAGCAATCTTTACATAAGGTGGATGATTCAAAATTTGGTACGGTAGGAGCTGTTGCTCTTGACCAGAATGGGAATCTGGCAGCAGGAACATCAACCGGTGGAATGACAAATAAACGCTGGAGTCGTATTGGTGACTCACCCGTAATTGGCGCCGGCACCTATGCTGATAATTCCAGCTGTGCAGTATCTGCCACCGGACATGGCGAGTATTTCATTCGTTATGCTGTCGCACACGATATTTGTGCACGCTTGCATTACAAGAAAATAACATTACAAGAAGCGGCAGATGAAGTGGTAATGCAGAAATTAGTAGAAAAGGGTGGTTCAGGTGGCGTCATATCCATGGATGCACAAGGCAATATCGCAATGCCATTTAATACATCTGGGATGTATCGAGGCTATGTTAAGCCTGGCGCTAGAAATGTTTCCATCTACAAGAATGATTAGATAATGTTTTAATCAGCATACTTACTTTTTCCAAGGTGGGATGCTAGAAATTTATCGAGCTCATTAAACATTTTAATCCGGTTGTTTTGATTGGACATGAAATGATCTTCTTTGTCGAACGCTAATGAAGTTAACTCAGTCTTATTCATTTTCAGTGCTTTCTCCATACGAGAAAATTGATCAAAATGTACGCGCGTATCGTTTTTCCCATGCGCTAAAAAAACAGGAGCAGTAATTTCGCGTGCCCTTTTTAATGGAGAGTTTTCTATAACAGCATTGTTGTCTTCAAATCCGTCTAAAAAATCTCGTGCGCGAGTAATGCCAGATCGGTACCGGCGCATGTCATTTGCTTTTTCTTGCAGGTCGGATACACCGGCAATGCTGATTACGCACTTATATAATTCGGGATTTTTTATACCACCGATAAGAGCCGCGTATCCACCATAAGACCAGCCAGCAATACAAATACGTTCGTGATCTGCGTAACCATTTCTAATTAATTCCAGGGTCGCGTCTTCCACATCTTCTTGCATAACAACCCAGTTTTTTTTGCCTGCGTCAGTAAATGATTTCCCATAACCGGTAGATCCTCGGAAATTCATTTGATAGACACCATAACCTCGTGTTGCAAAAAATTGCGCGAAATAATCGAAACGTTTTGATTTACGGGAATATGGGCCTCCATGTGGCAATATAATAAAAGGTAGTTTCTGTATTTCACTTTTTCTCGAAATAGATGGAGGAACTGTCATATAAGCGGGAATAGACACTCCATCTCGAGCTTCATATTTTGCTGATAGAACGTGTCCCATTTCTTCATGAAGTAACTTAGGTCTTTTACTTGCAATCTGGGTCAGATGGTCATTAGTTTTATCGTATAAATAAAATTGTCCAGGATTTGATGCGCTTGAAACTAAAAAGACAGTTTTTTCGGCGCCCTTTGATCGGTCATAAAAGTCAACGTTTGATCCGGCGAATTTTTCTTGCATTTTATTCATGATTGAATCAAAACCATCAAATAACACGCGCTCATTAACATCAGAAGTGAACTTGGCGCCGATAATTATCCCTTCCTGATTTCTAATTACTCCACCAACATCGTATTCTTCATTGTGAAATAGACTTTGTGAGATTTGCTTTAAAGAAAGATTGTAAATATAAAGCCCTTTGGTATCTCTCTTGTTGTACATAGCTACAACAAGCTCATTAGGATCATCAGTAAAACCCTTAACATCAGTACTAGCTTTTAGACCTGGGTATTCACTAACATCACGCCATTTCCCACTATTGGTATCGCGAATTATCATATTCCGCTTTCCGGTACCGTTGTTAGTTCTACCTTTCCCGATTCTTGGCTCACCCCTATTATCGGTGAACCATTGCTGTATATTATTCCGCCCTTTTTTTATGAGGGTATATTTTCCGGTTGTCACGTTTACTTTATGTATGTCGCGAAATGTACTTCTCTTATCTGAAAACCCCATGAGAATATGATCGGGATCGTTTTCTAAAAAGTCGATTATTTCGTCGTTATATTGACGATACATATTGCGTGGTTTAATCAAATATTTACCGTCCATATTCCGTGTATCAATAGAATATAGTCCAGTCACTTTGATTGGGTTTAGACGTCTTTTTTGACTTTCCCACAAGCCAGCGAGAACACGCTTATTGTTCGCCCACTTTATCCACGAAGGTTTTGACCCTTCTGCTAATTTTGTAAGTTTAACTCCTTCATCTTTGCCAGCAGAACTCACCACCCTGATGGCATAATGGCCTTTATAATTTACGAATAATGCTAGGTTTTTGCCATCAGGTGAAATTGCGATATCGTGTACGGCGGGAAGTGTTCCAAAGTCATCTGGACTTGGCTTTGCATTTGCCAATGAAGTTAATAGAAATAATGAAAATAAAGTGATTGCAAGATAACGCATTAGAATTCCTCACTGCTACAATGAGATTTGAATAGTATAAGCGTAATTTTGTCTATTTGTCATTTCTACAGGTAAGTTTATAAAACATGAAAATCAATAATATTGGGATAATGCTTGGTCCATGTATTGCGATCAGCATGATGTTATTGCCAGCGCCGGGTGGTTTGCCAGATGCAGCCTGGATGACGGCTGCTTGTATGGTGTGGATGGCCATCTGGTGGGTGACAGAAGCAACCTCTGTTTCAGTTACCGCGCTATTGCCGATTGTGTTGTTTCCAATGGTGGGTATCTCAGATGTTAAAACGGTCACCTCATCTTTTGCACACCCCAGCATCTATCTATTCATGGGTGGGTTTTTGTTGGCGCTTTCTATCGAGAAATGGAATCTGCATAAGCGCATTGCTTTGTTTATTTTATTGCGTATGGGCGGCACGGCGAGTGCAATGATTTTAGGATTTATGCTGGTTGCTGCTTTGCTCAGTATGTGGATCAGTAACACCGCTACTACCATGATGCTATTGCCAATTGGATTGGCGATCAATGCTATGGTCGATGAAACCGTTGATATTGACCCAGCACAAAAACGAAAATTTAAAATTGCGTTGTTATTGAGCATTGCTTACGCAGCTACTATTGGCGGTGTTTCTACCTTGATAGGGACGCCACCCAATACATTGATGGCGGGTTATCTGGAGGAGCAACACAATATCCAGATTGGCTTTGCACAATGGATGAGTGTGGGTTTGCCGGTGACATTTGTGATGTTGCCGCTGGCTTGGGTGATTTTAACTCGTGTCTTGTTCCGGGTGAATTTTTCAACTAAAGATGCGCGTCAAACGTTAGTGGATATGCAGTCATCTTTAGGCTCAATGGCGCGCGAAGAAAAAATGATTGCCTGCATCTTCTTCATTACAGCCATGAGTTGGGCGTTTCGCCCATTACTGGATAACCTGCCAGGACTAGGCAAGCTCAGCGATACAGGTATTGCTATGACGGCTGGCTTGTCTTTGTTTTTAATTCCCTCGCCCTCAAATCCTGGAGAACGTTTACTCGACTGGGAAGATACGCGACGCTTGCCCTGGGGCATTCTGATTTTATTTGGTGGTGGTCTGGCGCTGGCAGCCGCAGTTGGTTATAGCGGTCTGGCAGAAGCAGTCGGCAATTGGGTTACTTCAATGGGCATCGTTCGAGTAGCATTGTTGGTGGTGGTAGTAGCATCTATCATTATCTTTATGACAGAGTTAACTGGCAATCTGGCGGTAGCGGCAACCTTCTTCCCAATCATAGGGGCGGTGGCGGTTTCTGCCGGATTAGATCCTGTCACCTTGATTGTGCCGGTAGCACTGGCCGCAAGTTGTGCCTTCATGCTGCCGGTAGCAACGCCACCAAACGCCATAGTCTATGGCTCAGGTGTAATCACGATTCCCCAAATGGCTAAAGCCGGTTTCTGGTTAAACGTAGTCGGGATTACGGTGGTCTCGCTTATCTCGATATTTGTCGTGCCAGTTCTACTAACAGCTGGGAATTAACTCGGCTGTTTAGTGGTTCTCAAGTAGGGTTTGATGGTGGTGTAGCCGGGGAATAGGTCATTGGCTTCGTCATCTGATACTGCTGGCGTAATAATCACATCTTCACCGTGTCGCCAGTTTACCGGGGTCGCCACTTTGTGTTGAGCGGTGAGCTGCATAGAATCCAGGACGCGTAATATCTCGTCGAAATTTCTACCAGTCGTCATCGGATAGGTCATCATCAACTTAATTTTTTTATCCGGACCAATGATAAACACTGAGCGAACGGTGGCATTGGTCATGGCAGTGCGACCATCACCAGCTTCTTCATCTTCTGGCAGCATATTGTAAAGCTTGGCTACATTCAGGTCGGTATCACCGATCATCGGGTATTTCACTGAATGGCCCTGTGTTTCTTCAATATCAGTTGCCCAGTTGGCATGATTTTCAACCGGATCAATACTCAGACCAATGATCTTGCAATTGCGCTTGGCGAATTCAGGTTCAAGTCCTGCCATGTAGCCAAGCTCGGTAGTACATACTGGTGTGAAATCTTTTGGGTGAGAAAATAGAACGCCCCAACTATCCCCTAACCAGTCATGAAAATTAATATCTCCCTGAGTTGTTTGGGCGGTAAAGTTAGGTGCTTCGCTGTTGATTCGCAAGGTCATGTGGGTAACTCCTGTAATGTGACTTTCCATCATTATAAGCACAAAACCTTGAGGTGGGCTTATTAGATCTCGAGCTATATCGTTTACTGATACACAAAAGAAATAAAGCGCATAATAAAAGCCAGTGTATTGATCCTCCAGAATATCCTTGTTTACGCTCAACCCGGATGATTTTTTCTTCTTTTACTCGGTCGGTAAATTTGTCCAGTTCGGTTTCAAGATTATTCGTCATGCTGGCAAATGCATTTTCGAAACCAGCGAAAGAGTGTGCATCTGATACTTCTCTTAGTTCGACTGCAGTGGTTCGGTCTCGCGAGTTACTGGCTCCGGGTGCTCTAAATAATAATTTTTGTGATTGAACATCAAACACGGCAGTATCAATGAATGTCTGGGTAGTGTTTTCATTGCCTTGTACAAAATACATTCCGACAATTGTCCAGTATAAGAGTGACGCTTCTTTCTCGTAATTACGCACAAACTGGTCATATGAAACCAGTGCCATTACTTCAACATCATGCATTCTGGCTACTTGGTTGAGGGTGGCAAAACCTTGTCCGTGTTTTAGATAGGTAGAGGGAATTAATTCAATACGATTTACATATTTGTGTTCGGAAAACCGGGTTTTAACTTCCATCAACAATTTCATTTGAGTTGTTTCGTCTAGTACTGTGCGCCAATCATTGGATGGTACAAAAGCTATACCCACATTGACCGGGAGTTTGATCACAGGAATATCATGTTCGTGACTAACCCGTGTCCTGCCTTCGGGATACAAGAAATCAACGAGGCTACTTGAAGTAGAATTTTTTCGGTCAGGGTTGTAACCAAGTGCGCTGCAGCCCGAGAGTATTAATAATGAAGCTATGAGAATTAATAAATGGGATTTCATTGGCAATCATCTCTTTAAGGAGAATCCGACAGTGTAAGTTGACGCCTTCACAACTATAAGCTGCTCCTACATAGTGCCTGCAGGCTTGTCTGGCAGTACAAAAAATCAGCACCATGACACGATAGCTATAATATTTTGTGAAGGTAACACTGAGCGCAGTCTTATTTGGAGTTTAATTCTGAATTCCTTAGCGCTTGCAGAGTGGTTCGCTGTATATTACTTATCTATCAAAACACCTAAGTTGTCACGAATGAAAGCGTTGGTTAAAAAAGAAGCAAAACCCGGTCTATGGCTTGAAGAAGTAGAGCAGCCAAAAGTCGGAATAAATGATGTGCTGATCAAAGTAAAACGTACGGCGATCTGCGGTACCGATATGCACATATATAACTGGGATAGCTGGGCTCAAAAAACGATCCCGGTACCAATGACTGTCGGGCACGAATTTGTCGGTGAGATTGTTGATGTTGGCGCAAACGTCAATGACTTTAAAGCCGGGCAGATTGTCTCGGGCGAAGGGCACGTGGTGTGTGGTCGCTGTCGAAATTGTATGGCTGGCAGACGTCATCTGTGTGCGGACACCAGTGGTGTCGGAGTTGATCGCGCTGGGTCTTTTGCCGAGTACCTGAGTTTGCCAATGTCGAACGTCTGGGAGCATCGGGACGGCATAGACCTGGACATTGCAGCGTTGTTTGATCCACTCGGCAATGCGGTACACACCGCTCTTCAATATGATCTGCTCGGTGAGGACGTGCTGATTACCGGTGCCGGTCCGATTGGCGTGATGGCGGCGGCAGTGTGCAAACATGCCGGAGCGCGTCACGTGGTTGTGACTGATATTAATCCCAAGCGCTTGCAACTGGCCAGCACCTTGGGTGCGACTCGAGTCGTTGATGTTACCAAAGAAAAAATCACGGATGTTATGACAGAGCTTGGTATGAGCGAAGGTTTTGATGTGGGTCTGGAAATGTCAGGTAATCCATCGGCATTTCGAGATTTACTTGCCAGTATGTGTCATGGCGGCAAAGTATCCATACTGGGAATCCCGAGCGAAGAAGTAGCTATCGACTGGAATCTGGTGGTATTCAATATGCTTACCCTGAAAGGTATTTATGGACGGGAAATGTATGAGACCTGGTACAAAATGTCCGTCATGATTGAAAACGGTCTTGATATCTCAAGAGTAATCACCCATCGCCTGCCGTATACGGATTTTCAACAAGGGTTTGATTTAATGAATGCTGGTGAAGCTAGCAAAGTCATTTTGAATTGGGATTAATTAGAGACATAAACTATGTATGAGCAGTTTCAAGAA
>CALISW010000034.1 GCA_938041655.1 uncultured Thiotrichales bacterium
AGGTTCACCGCAACCGCGCGGCCAATACCACCACCGCCACCGACTATCACTGCAACTCTATCTTGCAGATCTCTCATACTAATTCTCCCCTTTGTTCGTATTTGCAGTCATCGCTGCTTGATTGTTTCTGAGCTGATACTGTAACCAGTAAATCTCATAACTGTTTTTACCATTCTCTTGCGCTTGCACAAGCAAGTCATTTAAAGCTGCTTTCTGGGCCAGCAATACTGACTCTACATTCGGGTCTGCATCCAATACAATTTCGAGCAGATGCAAAGCGTGCAAAGGTTGTTCGCTTTCCAAGTAAGCTGTGGCGCGCGCTAATAACGCCTCTGTACCCGCCGCACTTACAATATCCGCAGACACGGCTTTAGCTGGCACTGAATACAATTCGGTGGTCCGATCAAAATGAAACCAGGTAGCGTAATATTCCCAAATACTTTTAACCGCCCACGAGACCTTGCCGTGCTCCTCGGTCAACTGCATCTCTTCTGGCAATACTATTTCATCCATTAGCTGTTCAACAGTCTTACCCGCATTCATACCCGCAATAGTTTGATCATGCACATAACGTGTTGCTTGATAGATTAGTGATATACCGTCTTTAACAATACCGGGATCGGTAATCGGTGCACGATGACTTGGGACAATCACCTCAGGCTCAAGTGCCGCCACCATTTCCAACGAGCGTAAATATTCAACCGGCTTACGGATTTTTTCACCACGCATGGTGAAGATATTTGGAAACTGCGGAAACAACGGACCAAAAAAGTCACCACTGAACAGTATCTTTTGTTGCGGCAACCAGAGCAGCAAGTTATCAGCGCCTTCAGCACCGGGTGCTGCAATCACTTCAAAATCAACCCCGCCCTGGGTAAATTGATACGGCGTGCCATTGCCTACAACCCGGTCTGGCTCGATCCCACCGTAGGCAATTAGACCTATCTCGGGAGGCTTCTCAGGAATAAACGGGAACAGGGTTCGATTACGCTTCCAAAAGTAGGGTTGTAGCTCGGTGAGATAGCGCTGCTCTTCAGCAAATGCGGCATGAGCAATAACTTCTGTACCTTCTTGCCTCCAGAACTTCACGCCGCCACTGTGATCAGCATGTGAGTGGCTTACTATTATGTGGGTGAGCTTCGGGTTTTCTCTGACCTCTTCCAGCACTTTTATTTGCTTGGGTACCTGAGTTGATAAACCACTATCAAACAAAACATCGCCTGCGCTGGTAGCAATCAAATGTGTATTGGCAACACCGGTCGCCTGATAGATCCCCTCAGCAATCACGCGCACTTCAATCGGGTTGTTAATGAAATCAGCAGCCACACTACCCTCTTCACCGGCAAATTCACGCATTCGTTTTGCGCCAATGTTTGCCATGGTATCGACCGCTTTAAGCTCGACCGTACGACGCATACTGTCAGAGTTCTTGATGCCGAAATACAGAAGCAGAGTAAGAGCCAACAAAATAGTCAGCATTATGGTTAGTACGCGCCTCATAGTTCCAGGTGATTGTTCATTAGTCATAGACTATCTTGCCTTTCTCACCATAGCGTTGTTGCAAAATTTGCGAAGCACGCGCACCAAAACCTTGATATTGCTCTTCAACCACATTCTCGGCAGGCATTACCGCTTCCGCATAATCCTTCGGTGCACGCCAACCCGGGTGCGGCGCAATACTCACCAGCTGGCCACCCACCGGATGTTGTGAGCGCCACTCATTGATCATTCCCGCCAGACGTTCGACTTCAGCAGGATTGTCGCCTGACAAATCATTTTTCTCATTGGGGTCACTAGCCAGATCAAACAGCTCACTTTTCACCGTAGTGTTGGTGTTAGCATGGTCTATCACTTGCACCAACTTTGAGTTGCCATCAATCACACTGACGTGAAAGCGATTATAGATCGGGCTATTTGATGCAAAATACAAAGGCCCTTGACGCACATCTTCGGCATTACTTTTAATCGCTGGCCAACGGTTTTGACCATCCATGGGGCGATCACTGGCTCGTTCTACTCCTGTTGCTGCCAACAAGGTTGGCATGACATCCTGCGCTGAAATTATATTGTTATTCTCAACACCGGCATTAATTTCACCCGGCCACGAGATTACTGCATTGACACGTATACCACCTTCATAGGAAGACAGCTTGCCACCACGTAATGGCAGATTGTCTGCACCGAATGGCTGATAGCCACCATTATCACTGAGAAACAAGATGATGGTGTTTTTCTCTAAACCTAAAGATTTTACGCTGGCTAGAATCTCACCAATGGCCTGATCCATATTGTCGACCATGGCAGCGTAAGTTTTCCTGGGTGCTGGGCGATCAGGTCGGTCGGGGTATTTTGCCTTATCCACTTCCGTTGCCTGCATCGGGCTGTGTGGCGCCAGAAAAGGAACATATAAAAAGAATGGCTTGGAGCTGTCACGCAATTCAGTTAGGTAACGCACTGCCTCATCTGCATGCACATCGGTCAGGTAGCTATCTTTGCGCGTAATAGTTTTACCGTTCTCTTGCAAGTCATAACCACCAGCGACACCATGCGTAAAATAATCCACCTGGGTGTTGAGATGACCCACGAAATGATTGAAACCACGGGCGTTAGGG
>CALISW010000035.1 GCA_938041655.1 uncultured Thiotrichales bacterium
TAAAGCTTAATAGTCGAGCAGCAGTTAAAAATACGTGCAGGCTTTTTAGTGAAGCTGTATGTGGTGAAATGATAGCTTTACTATCCATTTAATGATTGTCCATTGTGTTTGTGCTTACGGATTTAAAAACACGGTCCCATACACTTACGATGCAATAATTATGCCGTTGAAATAAACGCGTTGTATGGGGCTATTGATAACTGCTTATAGTCTAAATTGGTGCATGTCTGTCTCATGATGAGACAAGATAGTGCAACAGCTAAGCTTAAGTAGAAGCTGCTATCATATTGTTTTACGAATAATACTCAGCTATGAATTTTGCACAGAGAATTTTTGTTTTAATTTCCGTTGTTTTTTTGGCTTCATGTACTTCTACCTCGCTCAAACAGACAGACGTAGTATCGAAGCAAGTAGCGGTTGCCAGCGCGACACCTGAGGCAACTCAGGCTGGCCTGGAGATACTCGAAGCCGGTGGTAATGCCTTTGATGCAGCCGTTGCAATATCAGCGGCGCTCGGTGTCACTGAGCCTTACTCATCGGGTTTCGGGGGAGGAGGCTTGTGGTTGTTGCAACGAGCCTCGGATGGCAAGCAAGTGATGATTGATGGGCGGGAGATTGCACCGCTTGCTGCGCATAGAGATATGTATCTCGATGATGACGGCAATGTAAAGGAAGAAGAGGTGCGCTGGGGTGCACTGGCAGCCGGCATTCCTGGTATGCCGGCAGGGTTGGTTCATCTGGCAGATAATTATGGTCGACTACCACTGGCACAAAGTCTGGCGCCAGCGATAAAGCTTGCCAACGAAGGTTATAAAGCTACTTCAGTTTTTGCCGCGCATAGCGAAGAATTTCTGGACTATATGCAGCGTTCACCGGCAGTAAGTGAAGTCTATCTCGAAGGCAATCAAGCGATGCCTGAGGGTGGGCTAGTGATTCAAACAGATCTGGCAAAAACAATTGCCAAACTCGCTGAGCTGGGGCGTGATGGTTTTTATAAAGGCGAAGTATCAAAGGCTTTGATAGAAGGCACCAATGCTGCTGGCGGTATCTGGACTCAACAGGATTTCGATAACTATAAAATAGTTGAGCGCGAACCAATTGAATTTAGCTATAAAGATATGCGGGTGGTCTCATCGACCTTGCCCTCGTCCGGCGGTGTTGTGATGGCGGAGTTTTTTAATATTCTCGAGCCCTACGATTTGGCAAGTATGAGTGAATCTAGACGTTATCACGTTATTATTGAAGCGATGAAGCGAGCCTACCGTGATCGCGCTGAGTATTTAGGTGATATGGATTTTGTCGATGTACCGCTGGCGAAATTAACCAGCAAGGAATATGCGGCTACCTTACGTCAATCAATCGATCTATTTCGAGCGACGCCCAGCAGTGAGTTGCCACCTGCGTCAGTCGATAGCCCTAAAGGTGCGCACACCACCCATTTCTCGGTGATGGATGCTGAAGGGAATCGGGTTGCCGCCACGCTTACCATCAACTATCCCTTCGGTGCCTGTTTTATGCCGCCAGGTACGGGTGTAATACTGAATAACGAGATGGACGATTTTTCCGCCAAGCCGGGTGCACCTAACCTCTACGGTTTGGTAGGTGGTGACGCCAACGCGATTGCGCCGGGCAAGCGCATGCTTTCAAGCATGTCTCCTACTATTGTAGAAACCAAAGATCGCGTCGGTATTTTAGGCACGCCAGGCGGCAGTAAAATAATTTCAATGGTGATGCTGGCGACTCTGGCATTTATGGAAGGGGCGGATGCACAACAGATGGTGGATTTGCCGCGTTTCCATCATCAGTATTTGCCAGACAAGGTGGAAGTAGAGCCCAATGCGATGAGCGAAGGTTTGCAAGCAGTGCTTATGGAGCAGGGGCATACGCTTGAGTCATCTGTGCCTTGGGGCAATATGCATGTTGTGCTTAAAAATAAGCTGAACGGTCAGCTTGATGCAGCTTCGGACAAGCGCGAAGTAGGCCAGGCAGAAGTGCGTACCTTGGGCTTGCCGCAGTAGTAGTTTAGTGTAAGACCAGATTATTGCGATGTATCAGTACTGACTCATTGACATAACCGAGCAAACTTTCGATTTCGCTACTGCTTTTACCGGCAATTAAAGTGCACTCGTCATTGTTGTAGTTAGTTAACCCACAGGCGATGATTTCACCTTGTGTATTGCTCAGGTTGACCAGATCGCCACGCTTGAAATCGCCTTCAACACTGGTTACCCCGACTGCCAGTAAGCTCTTGCCATCTTCGCTGACAATCTTTGCAGCACCATCATCAAGCATAAGATTGCCCGCCGGCTCAAGCTGGCTTGCGATCCACTGCTTGCGTGCAGCCAGTGGTTGTTGAGGTGCTTCCAATAATGTACCCGGTGTTTCTCCAGCGGCTATATGCAAGAGGATATTGTCCGAGCTGCCGTTGACGATAATTGTGTCGGTGCCAGAGAGTGCGGCGAGTTTGGCCGCCTCCACCTTGGTGCGCATGCCGCCAGTGCTCAGGCCGGTACCCGCGCCACCGGCATAACCCAGTAGTTGTGGGTCGGTGCTATCACCGCGTTCAATAAATTGTGCTTCGGGATTGGTTCTGGGGTCGCTGTCATAGAGGCCATCCTGATCGGTCAGTATTACGAGTAAGTCTGCCTCAACCAGATTGCTGACCATGGCCGCGAGGTTGTCGTTATCACCGACACGAATTTCATCAGTTGCGACCGTGTCATTTTCATTGATGATAGCGACTACCCGCTGTTCGATCAGCGTGAGCAGGGTTGAGCGTGCATTCAGATAGCGCTTGCGGTCGCGTAAGTCTTCATGGGTTAACAGAATTTGAGCGGTATTGATTTGGTAGTGTTGGAACTGGCTTTCCCACAATTGAATCAACTCCATTTGACCGACTGCTGCGGCAGCCTGTAATTCATGCAGAGCCGCAGGTCGTTTGTCCCAGCCCAGTTTACCAATACCTGCTGCTACCGCACCGGAAGAGACCAGTACCACTTCTATATTTTCTTTGAGAATATCGTTGAGTTGTCTGGTTAAGTTTTCGACTCTGCTTGGACTTAACAAGCAGTCAGAACCAGTGAGTTGCGCGCTGCCTATCTTCACCACCCAGCGTTCGTTCTTGGCGTTACTCATCCACATCTCGCTTGTCATCGAGATATTGCATGATGTCTTGCATCAGTTTGTCCGTACCTTTTTGTGCCACAGCTGAGATAGTATATATCGGTCCTTGCCAGTCAATTTTCTTGAGTAGTTCTGAACGGACTTGCTCAACATCTTCATCGGTAAGTAGATCACTTTTATTTAACACCAGCCAGCGTGGTTTACCCGCCAGTTCATCGCTGTATTTTTCCAGCTCGTGACTCAGTGCCGTAAAAGCTGCAAAGGGTTCATGCGTGATATCCGCCGGCGATAAATCGACCAGGTGTAATAACAAACCAGTTCGTGAAAGGTGTTTTAGAAACTGTATTCCAAGGCCGGCACCTTCGGCGGC
>CALISW010000036.1 GCA_938041655.1 uncultured Thiotrichales bacterium
GGCATGAACAAAGCCGATCATGAAGACCTGAATATGCAGAGCTGGAAGATTTTCCAGATCATGGGTGAATTTGTGGACGGCTATGAAAAGCTGGTGAATATCAGCCCTTCTGTGAGTATCTTTGGCTCGGCACGCACCAAACCGGAAGATCCGGTCTACCAATTAACCGAAGATATTGCCTATAAAATGTCTGAAGCCGGTTTTGCGGTGGTCAGCGGTGGCGGCCCCGGCTTGATGGAGGCGGCCAATAAAGGCGCGCAACGCGGTAAATCACCCAGTGTGGGTCTGAATATTGAGCTGCCGTTTGAACAGGGTGGCAATGCCTACCAGGATATATCGCTGACCTTCCGGCACTTTTTCTCACGCAAGGTAATGTTCGTTAAATATGCCTCGGCCTATGTGGTCATGCCCGGTGGCTTTGGTACGCTCGACGAACTGTCAGAAATTCTGACGCTGGTGCAAACCGGCAAGTCACGCAAGATTCCGATTGTGTTAGTTGGCACTGAATTCTGGGCCGGGCTGGTGCAGTGGTTTAAAGACTCGCTGGTAGAAGCTGGCACTATCTCACCCGAGGATCTGGACCTGTTCCATGTGGTGGATGAAGCGGATGATGTGATCCAGATTATTTTTGATCATTACGAGACCAGAAGCTTTCGGCCGACCCCTGCAGAACTGTCCGAAATGGTGTTGTAACTCATTACCATTTGCATCTATTCTCATTTGAGAAATAACGCTTTGGCATGACCTGAATACGCGCTACACTTCGCGCAATTCTATTGCACCACGACTGTATTAAACGACATGGGTCATAACCACTCACATCATGATCACAGCCACACGCTCCCAGGCGAAACGCAGGAATTGAACCCTGCCCGCTACAAGGCGACGCGTAGAGTGACCATTGCTGGCGCTCTAACCAATGCCTTTTTGGCGATCGCGCAGTTACTCGGTGGCTGGTTAACGCATTCGGCTGGTTTGGTCGCGGATGGTTTTCATACCCTCTCGGATTTAACCTCTGACTTTGTGGTTTTGTTTGCCGCTAAAAAAGCCCATGAAGAAGCCGATGATGAACACCCCTATGGCCATGGCCGAATTGAAACGCTAGCCACGACTATGCTGGGTGGTTTGCTCTTGGCGGTTGCCTTTACGGTATTTGCCGATGTAGTGGAACGCTATTTGTTTGAACAACCGCTGGCGCAACCAACCCGTATGGCGCTGTTTTTTGCTTCGCTGGGCATCGTGCTTAAAGAAGCACTGTATCGCTATACCATTAAATCGGCAGAAGAACATAACTCGGATATGCTGCGCGCCAACGCCTGGCATCATCGCTCGGACGCGCTGTCTTCTATATTGGTGTTCATTGGTGTGGCGGTGAGTTTAAGTGGCTTTATCTATGCCGACTCTATTGCTGCCATATTAGTGGCACTATTGATTGGCAAGATTGGTTTTGATCTGGTTTATAACAGTGCACAGCAGTTAATTGACTCAGCATTGGATGAAGATACCGTCGCTAGAATTAAAACCGCCAGTACTGCCGTGGATGGTGTGGTGGATGTACACGAGCTACGCACGCGCAAGAGTGGTACCAGTGCCTTTGCCGATGTGCGGGTGCAGGTGTCGCCACGTATCAGTATTTCAGAAGGGCATCAGATCAGTGAAACGGTACGCCACGAGATCATGCAAGCGGTACCGGAAGTGACTGACGTAGTGGTGCACACCGAAGCAGAATACCACCACGAAGAAGTGCATGGCTTGCCGTTACGCCAGGAGCTGGTTGAAAGCGTGACCGAACTGGCCACCGAGGCGGGGCTGGCTGCTTCGATTGAAGAGCCTACCCTGCACTACCTGAATAATGGGGTCGAGATTGAATTGCGGGTTAAATCAAGCAGCTTTACCAGCAATGCCGACGGCATTAACGAGTTGGCTGAAAAAATTAAAACCCTGCCGGGCGTACTCAGCACCAGTATGGTGTTGCTGCCTTAGGCTAATTTGCGGGAGCCGATCTTACCAGCCTCCGCCACCTCCTCCGCCACCACCACCGCCGGATGAACCTCCGGAAAAACCGCTGCTTCCTCCGCCACTACTACCACCGCTGCTGGATGTCGTCGGGTCTACCGAGGCGCTGGCAAACGAACTGCTTAAAGAGCTACCCATTTTGCGGGAAAAGCGACTAAAGTCATGATCGTGAAAATCGTCACCGTCATACCAGTCAGGTTGGGTTATTCCGGCATCGGGATCGCTGATATTTGAAAATATACCGTGCACAAACTCTCCCCACTCGGATTCAAAATCCAGTGCCATGGCGTAGGGTAAATATCTGTCATAGTCTTCAGACGTTAAGCGTAATACCTCATCAAACTCGATGCGCCCTTCATTGGCCATCTTCAAGTAAAACTTGAAGCTCTTGATTTTGTCGAGCATTTCCCTGCCGGCCTTGGTGGGTGCTTTCATCCAGTAAAAGAAGGCTGCATTAATTGCCAGCAATATCAAAAAGATCGGTAGTACACTGTTTAGGGCGACCAAGCGAAGCGTGGTCATGGAAAATATATTCGTCGGCTTGATACCTAGAATAAACATCATAA
>CALISW010000037.1 GCA_938041655.1 uncultured Thiotrichales bacterium
CGCTCATCATTATTGGCATTGAATCGTAGTTGCAGTGCACCACTGGTGTCGGCAATAGACTCTTTAGGTATACGGTTATCGATGACATTGACCACGCCACCGATGGCACCATTACCGTAACGCAATATCGCAGAGCCTCGCACCACCTCAATACGTTCAGCCAACAGAGGTTCACTAGCAACGGCATGATCCGAACTGGTGTCCGATGCATCCTGCACAGTAGTGCTGTTTTGCAAAATTTCAACTCGACTACCGCTCAAGCCTCTAATTACCGGCACACCCACACCGGGCCCGAACGAACTGGAATTCACGCCCAACTGATTGTTGAGTGTTTCACCCAAAGTGGAGGCGACTTCTTTATCCAGCTCATCGCCCGATAAAACATTTACTGGTCTGACCAGCTCATCCACGCTTTTTGCCAATGGCGAAGCGGTTACTACTATTTCTTCTAATGATTCTGACTCAGCGAGTACTGCCAATGGCAGAACCAGCAAAAGTCCTGTTACAAACTTGTTCATGTGAACCTCGTTAATCTAAACGATAAAACCACAGAAATTCATAAGAAATTTCTGATAAAACGAACGTTTTTAGATTGAGGTTGTGGGTGGAGAGCGTGCTTGATGTAAAGTGTGGCGTGAATGAGGAACAATAACCGAAGTGTTTATTGCTAAAAATACTTGTTTCTCATGCTGTTCAGGCTTGGCAGAGGATGTGGTTACATCATCATCAGCCTGATGGACACATATGACACATGGCACAGCATCGTCTTCGGTAAAATCCATATGAACGTGGAAAACCTGAAGAGACAGTGCAAAAGCCAGAAGATAGGCTATGTGTAACATGTATCGCATGGCTAGAACTTACTCCTGACAAGATTGAATGTCAAAGTCTCTCAGGCTTGTTACTGTTAATTTGTGATTTTTGCTGAGAATCAGTGCTAGATTAGGGTTTGTGTCAGTATTTATGAGACAGGATTTCTATGAAAAAAATCCCTTCTTTTCATAGTGACACAAATGGAGTAGTGCCTGATAGCAACAGAAAATAATTAGAGATGAAACATAAAAATACAGATGAATACTTTCAGCAACTCGAAGCGCCGCTTAAAGAAGTTGCGCAAAAGTTGAGATCAATCATTGCCTCTATGCCGGGTGAGTTAGAGGAACAGTTAAAATGGAATGTACCTACCTGGTCTAAAAACAAAAATATTTGCTCGATAATGGCGCACAAGCATCATGTGAATTTACAACTGATGCAAGGAGCCAGATTAGCTGACGTTGATTTACTTGAGGGTTCTGGAAAAGATATGCGGCATCTAAAGTTCAGTCAGGTAGATGATATCAATACTGAAATGATCAAAAAGTTATTGAGCCAGGCAATCAGACAGGACGGGTAAGATGAAAACAATAGGGATGCTCGGTGGCATGAGTTGGGAATCAACTGCCAGTTATTATCATGCTCTCAATGAAGGGGTGAAACAATCTCTGGGTGGTTTTCATTCAGCGAGAATTTGTATGGTCAGTGTTGATTTCGCTGAAATAGAAATTCTACAACAGCAGGGACGGTGGGAAGAGACAGCGATTATTTTATCCAGAGCTGCGCAATCAACAGAAAAAGGTGGTGCGGATTTTTTACTGATTTGCACCAACACCATGCATAAAGTGGCTGATGAAATAGCAGCAAGTATTTCTATTCCGATCTTACACATTGCTGATGCCACTGCTAAAGAATTACTTGAGGATAAAATCAGTCGTGTTGGGTTGTTAGGCACCCGCTTCACTATGGAGCAAGAATTCTATAAGGGCAGATTGAGTAAGAAGTATGGCATTGAGGTATTAGTGCCTGATGATGCCGAAAAAACTATAGTGCACGATGTCATATACAATGAGCTCGTTCAGGGTAACGTGATTGATTGTTCCAGAGAAAAATATCTTGCGATTATCGACTCACTTCATCAACGCGGTGCAGAGGCGGTCATTCTTGGTTGTACCGAAATTGCCTTACTGATTCAGCAACACCACACAGAGGTGCCAGTTTACGACACCACAGCAATACATGCTGCTGAGGCAGTAAGAATGGCGCTCGTCTGAGTCTAGCTGGCAGGCATTAAATCCATCAGCATATGAATGGTGGCCTCGACACCTGTTCTAACCGCTGGTTCAGGTGTAATTTTAAATAAGGGGCTGTGGTGACTGGGTACGGCAGGGCCACCATTTTTGGCTTTTTCAAAGTCTTCAGCCGGTGTGCCACCTACGCCAAAATAGACACTCGGAATGTAGGGATCGGTAGTAAAGAAGCCAAAATCTTCGGCACCCATGCCCAGATTATCGGGTTCTGCCAAAGTATCTTCACCCATTTTATCCAGTACTATACGCTTCACACGTTGGGCTAACTTCTTGTCATTTTGTGTTGGTGGGTAAGAGAACTCACTAACCGATACGTCGGGTAACTTGTCTTCAGGTAACCCCGCCGTTCTGGCAGTACCATGAGCAACACGTTCAATAGCGTCCAGTAATTGTGAACGAACACGAGGGTTCAGGCTACGTACTGTCAACTGTAACTCAGCACGATCAGAAATAATATTATGTTTGGTACCTGAGTGTAGCGCGCCAACGGTGATCACACCGGCATCTCTGGGAGCTAACTCGCGACTGATAATAGTTTGCAGGTTCAAAACAATTTGAGAAGCGATTACGACCGGGTCTTTACCCGAATGCGGATAGGCGCCATGCGCACCAATGCCATGCACAGTGATATCGACAGTATCCGCACCGGCATACGGTGAGCCTTCATCAACATA
>CALISW010000038.1 GCA_938041655.1 uncultured Thiotrichales bacterium
TGTGTATCACCGGCGTATTTGGTTTACTGGTAGGCAGTTTTCTCAATGTGGTTGCTTACCGACTGCCAATCATGATGCAGTTACGCTGGCATTCCGAGTGCGATCAACTCCAGAAAACCGAACGACCTGATGTAAGCGAACCATTTAATCTTTCCATTCCTCGCTCAGCCTGTCCCAATTGTGGACACAAGATCACCTCAATTGAAAATATCCCGGTGGTTAGTTATCTGGTTTTGGGGGGAAAGTGTCGCGGTTGTAAAACCCCTATCTCAATGCAATATCCGATCATAGAAGCCTTCACTGGTCTGCTATCGGTAATCGTTGCCTGGAAGTTTGGATTTACCTGGCAAACCCTCACCGCGCTCATCTTGGTATGGTCTCTAGTGGCACTGGCTGATATTGATCGAAAAACCCAACTCCTACCAGATGACATTACCCTGCCGCTAGTATGGCTGGGGATTCTGGTAAATATACCGGAAAACGGCCTGTTTACCGATTTAAAAGCAAGCGTACTTGGAGCCATTCTGGGCTACATGATTCTCTGGTCTGTATTTCAACTCTTTAAATTGATCACCGGCAAAGAAGGTATGGGCTATGGAGATTTCAAGTTACTGGCGGCTCTGGGTGCATGGTTAGGCTGGCAGGCTTTACCGACCATAATTCTTATCTCCTCTTTCTTCGGTGCTATAGTAGGCATTGGTATGGCGGTTTTAAACAAGAAAGAGTCAGGCGCACCAATTCCATTTGGACCGTTTCTGGCAGCCGCCGGGTTTGTAGCGTTAATCTGGGGTAAGGAAATCACCAATGCATACCTGTCATTCACGGGCCTACAATAAGTTAGTAACTTGCTAGTAGTTGGTCTTACTGGAGGTATCGGCTCTGGTAAAAGTACAGTCGGTAAATTCTTTTCAAAGCTTGGCGTACCAGTGATTGATGCCGATGAAGTGTCACGACAAGTCATGAATCCAAATGGAAAGGCGTATCAAGCGCTACGCTTATGGCTGGGCTCTGATTATTTCGATAAAGATGGATACCTCAAACGCAAGAGCCTTCGGATTCTGGTGTTTAACGATTCTGTAAAACGCAAAAGACTCGAATCTATCGTACATCCAAAAATTGGTGAGGAGTTTGCAGCGAAACTTTCAGCTCTGGAAAAAAATCATAGTTATTGCATAATCGAAATTCCACTGCTAAATCAAGGCCACAAAGATCATCTGGTACAGAGAGTCATCGTAGTTGATTGCTTACCAGAAACACAACTGGAACGCTCTGCAAAAAGAGACAACGCGTCAATCGAAGAAATTAAAAATATTATGGCGGCTCAGATGTCGCGTCAGGACCGCTTGGCTCTGGCAGATGATATAATCAACAACGATAAAGACTTGAGCGCTCTGGAACAACAAGTGCAGGATTTACATCAACACTATATGGAATTGGCAGTCAAACACGCGGAATGAGTAATAACCTCTTATACGAACACCCACTCACTGAAAAAATGCGGCTGTTCTTGCGCATCGAACAACTCATCAATAATTTTCATACGGCCTGTCGTGACTCTTCCAATTGGCACACCCAATGCGCCATCCATGGACTGATTGATTTGCATGAAGTTACCTCGCGTCTGGATATGCGCGCTGATCTGGTACGCGAAATTGAACGCATCATTAGTAGTTTGGAAAAACTTGAACAAATTGAGAAGGTGAACCAGGATCGCTTATCTACGGTGGTGCATAAACTTCAAAGTGAAATCGTACATTTACTCGATAGTCATGGCCCTCTTGATAGTCACCTGAAATCACACGAGCTGTTTAATGCCTTGAAACAACAACGACATAAACAAGGTGGCACGAATTTATTTGATCTACCTCAATTTACTCACTGGGTTAATCAACCGGCAGATACCAAAATGGCGATGCTGCGCAGTTGGATTTCACCCTATGACGAAATTTATCGCACCATAAATTTAATTCTGAATCTGACTCGAGAAAGCGGTAAAAAATCTGATCTTACTGCCAAACAAGGCTACTACGAACAATCCCTTGACCACGGTGTAACCCATCAGTTACTGCGTTTATGGGTGCCCGGTGTGAACCACAATTATCCAGCCATCAGCTCGGGTAAACATCGTCTGAGTATTCGGTTTATGCATCTGGATAACATGGCAGATCGCGCTAAACAAATTAGCGAAGATCAGAATTTCCAGCTTATGGTGTGTATTCTGTAGTTAAGTATTTATACAGGCTTTTAACTATCGGAGCGTTTGCAGACGGAAAATCCAGCTCCAGCAGATCGACCGCTGTTACCCAACGAATCAGCTGGCCTTCCTTGCCGTCAGCCATGCCACTGAACTCCGAGACTATCCGCACATCCAATCTGACTTGCTTGTCGAAATAATCATGATCGACCACAATAAAAGGTTCTTGCTTGATCACCTGTAAACCAAGCTCCTCCTCTATTTCACGAAGCAACGCTTGCTCGACAGTCTCATTCAACTCAACTTTGCCACCTGGAAATTCCCACTTGCCACCTTGATGCGATGCATCATGACGCCTGGAAAGTAGAATTTGATTTTCAGAGAGAATGACAGCAACAGCAACCAACACACGATCAGTCACTAGTATTAGCTTCGGTAGTCTGAATTGATTTTGATATAGTCATAAGACAGGTCAGAGGTCCAGATTGTCGCCTCTGAAGCACCTTGATTCAGGTTCACACCAATACAGATTTCATCTTTGTTCATCTCATTCTGACCAGCTTGTTCTGTATAAGTATTAACTGCCTGATTATTTTCAGCCACCAAGGTGTCATTCAACGACACGGATACTTGAGAAACATCAAGATTACTAATCCTGGCACGGCCAATAGCGGCCAGAATTCGACCCCAATTGGGATCGCTGGCAAAGAACGCTGTTTTTACCAAGGGTGAATGCGCAATGGTATTAGCCACCTCACGAGCGTCGTGATCCGTCATTGCATTAGTCACTTTGATGGTAATGAATTTTGTCGCACCCTCGGCATCACGAATAATGGATTGCGCCAGTTCCTGCATTAACTCGCCCAATGTTTGTAAGAACAATGATTCGTTACTGTCATTAATTTCGATACCACACCCGCCGGTCGCGATTAACAAGCAGGCATCATTAGTAGAGGTATCACCATCTACCGTGATGGCATTAAAACTTTTCTCATTCGCAGTATTCAAATATTGCTGCAGCATGTCAGCATCAATAGCCGCGTCGGTGGCCACATAAGCCAGCATGGTAGCCATATCCGGACAAATCATGCCTGAACCCTTGCAAATACCGGTAACGGTAATTGTGTTACCTTCAATATCGATTTGTTTGCTGGCGCCTTTAGCAAGCGTATCGGTTGTCATAATCGCATTAGCGGCAGGTAACCAGTTATCTTCTGCCAATGAACTCACCAACTCGTCAGCACAGTTAGTGATTTTTTCGATAGGTAGCGGCAAACCAATAACGCCAGTAGAAAATGGCAGCACGGATGTGAC
>CALISW010000039.1 GCA_938041655.1 uncultured Thiotrichales bacterium
AGGCACCGCCAAAAAGTTCGAGATTACTGCACCTGATAAAGAAATGTATATCGCACGAGTGCCATTTGAATTAGTCATTCGAAACCTGGTTTCAAACTCGGTTAAACATCATGATCAAGACACCGGAAAAATTTCTATCAGTCTGGTTGAAGAAGGTGGTTACTACATCATTAGCGTACTGGATGATGGTCCGGGTATTCCACCGGAACTGCATAAAAAAGCCACAGAGATTTTTCAGACACTGAAGCCCAGAGATCAGGTAGAAGGTAGCGGTATGGGTCTGGCCTTGATCTCACGCATCATGGATTTATATATGGGTGAATTTAAAATTGAATCTGATGGAACTCGTGGCACAAACATCATATTACGCTGGCCGTGCGAGCATTGAGAAGTACTAATTGATTGCTGCCAGCCTCGGTGAGGCTTTCAGATCAAATATTTCATCTTCCAGCTCAACACGAGCCTTGGAATGCGTGATACAACGTCTTAACCCTGCCGCATTAATTTCAGACTTTAAAATAAAATCCTGTGCGCCGGATCTAATAGCTTTGATCGCAACCGCTTCAACCTCACTACCGCTCATCATAATGATCGCGCTGGATTTTTTCTGGGGGTGTTCACGCATGTTTCGCAACACTTCTATGCCACAAGCGCTAGCAAGTTGGTAATCAAGAAAAACGACATCGAAATGGTGTTGTTTGAAAACGGTGAGAGCGTCTTCAGCGCTTACAACTTCTACAATATTGCTACTCAAATCATGTTTACGAATGCCTCGTATCAGCACTTCTCTGTCTACGCGATCATCATCAACGAGTAAAATGTCCATATTGAAGAAATCCCTTTAAGTTATGCTGCACACTGATGTACCTTCCTGGTACTTGCCTGACTTATAAAAGCCACTCTTGCATCTTCATACACCTCCCGTTTCAACTCAATTCAATACAAACAGAACTGTGAATTAGTTAAAACCGCTTATCTGAAATTCATACTTAAGTTGGTACAAGATTATTCTCGAAAATGGTAACAATTGATTACAATTTGCTTGATACAGATGATACTTAATAATAGCTCATAATAATCAATGACTTATTTAATTTATCAGTATCATAAATACAAATTGAACATACTGTTTGGTAATAGTGTATGCTGATTTTGATAGAGCGATACACATCACAATAACTTATAACGATCGCTATAACTGAGGTTTACATGGAGTTAGATAGCAGCAAGAAAGATGACAAGGTAGTCTCATTACTCTTAGTAGAAGACGATGATATAGACGCAATGTACATCATGCGTGACTTCAAAAAACGTCGTATCGGCAACCCATTTGTCAGAGCCGTAGATGGTCTTGATGCACTCGAAAAGCTCCGTACCGGAGAAGTCTCAAAACCTTATATCATTCTTCTGGATCTTCAAATGCCGCGCATGAATGGTCTGGAATTTTTGAAAGAGATTCGAAATGACCCTGAGCTGGCTCACGCCGTGGTATTCGTTCTAACGACCTCCAAAGATGAGCAGGATATAACGTCCAGTTATAAAAAACATATCGCGGGTTACTTTATTAAAGAAGCGCCAGGTGAAGGCTTTTTAAGTATTGTGGAACTGCTGGATGGCTACTGGAAGTTGGCGCACTTACCGCCTGAATAAACATAAATCAGCCTGAGAAATAGTTTGTAACTCTACTTTCCCAATACAACATATTCACTGATACGGTCGATAACCGTATTCATCTCTACATTACTGGAAGGCTTGGTAATAAAATCCGAAGCACCAACCTCGATACTTCGCTGCCTGTCAACACTGAGGTCTGAGGTCGTTAGCATCACAACCGGGACTGATTTCCAAGCCTGATCAGATTTAATTATTTTCACCACATCAAATCCATCCACGCCAGGCATATTCATATCCATCAGAATCAAATCAGGTTTATTTTCCAGCGTAGACCTGGCATCCAGAAATTTTTGGCCACTAGACATTGAGTCAAACTCGCCATCAAACCCATTTTTGTCGAGTGCTCGTTTAATTGAGAAGACATCCACTTTATCGTCATCGATCATTAAAATTGAAGCTGCCACGTTCATATTCTGGTTCTTAAATTGTAAATAGAGTCAAGCTGATGCGTTATCACAAACAGTTGATTCTGTCATTTTAGCCATATCGTATATTTTTGTTTGATCAAATCGCCACATTTGGAATTGAAATTGTAAATTTTGCACCGGCTCGCTTGGAACTATCATAGCCAATTTTCCAACCATGGCGCTCACAAACGGCTTTACAAGTCGCCAGTCCGATACCACTACCTTCGATCTCATCACGCGAGTGAAGACGAGTAAAGGCTTCGAATATATCCTGATCACCCGGGTTATTAATGCCTATTCCGTTATCTTCAACATCAATTTCAAGTGATTTTGACAATTCGTATGCACTGACCATAATCTGCGGCTTCACCCCTTCTTTGGTATATTTAATAGAATTCGATATGAGGTTGTGAAACAACTGCCCAGCCATAGTCTTGTCCGCAATAACCTCGGGTAAATCGACCATTTTGATTTTTGCGCCGGTTTGCTCGATCGCACTGGATAAATCTTTTTTAACTTCATCGAGAATATCGTTTAGTGATACTTGCTCGGGCTTTAGTTCATTGTTCGAGGTTTTGGAATAATTCAATAAATCTCGCACCAGTGTACTCATACGCGTAGCACCACTGGTCATTACATCAATAAAATACTCACCATCACCATCGAGTTTATCGCCATAGTCTTCTTTGAGCATTTCGCCAAACTGACGGATTTTACGCAAAGGTTCCTGTAAGTCATGAGACGCAATATAGGAAAAACGACTCAGGTTTTCATTAACAGTTTCTAACTCGATTTGTTGCTGCTGCATATCCTGTATATGACGCTGTCGCTCAATCCATAAACAGCTGAACTTCCAGATAATTTTCAAAAAAGTACGTTCATAATCGCTATAGTCTTGCTGCCTGTGCTTTGCATTTGAAAATGCGATGGACAAGTCAATGCCACTCTGATTTACAGAACGAGTACCAAGATAGGCTTCAAGCTTGGTTGCTTCGTAAAACGGATGTATTTTCATATCCGAATCTGCCATTTGTGGTATCGCTAATACTTCACCCATCGACGGAGGTAATTGAGCAAGAGCCAGAGGAAACATATTTGTTGAGGTTAGAGGCTGATCAGACTTAAGTGGAACGGCTTTTCCTACAGCTATTTTATTTTTACTGTTGTTTTCACCCTTATAGGCTCTAAGTACAAAATTCTTCTGATTAAATTCACCGATTGAACCAACCTCCATCGATAAATACGCACAACTGATATCCAGAATTTGTCCTAAAATTTCATAGATATCGGTAGTATCGCCACCATTGATACTGGCAAGATCTTCGAGTGCCTTGTTATAACGATACTGCTCACTGCGATCTGCACCGATACCCAGTACTTCGATTTTTTCACTTGCTTCGTTATACACAGTAGTTAAACGCCAATCTCTAGCGATCAGGTACCCGTTCTGATCGTTACCTAATTCGATAAACTCTACATTTTCTCCAGCGCCTTCAGTTGATATTCTTTTCATCGCTGGACCACTTCCCTCTGCCGTCAGATTATCTCTGGCAATTACTTTGGTATAGACGTCGATGACATCTCTACCCATCAGACTATCCAGTGGTTCCTGAACTAAATTTGCGTAAGCTAAATTACAAAATGTAAGTTCTTTGGTATCACGAGACCAGCGCACGATATATTCCTGTAAATCACTGACAATTTGATGGTGTTGCTTTGCTGCCAGTATTTGCTCAAACTGTACCGTCTTGAGTTCTGAAATATCAATCAAGGTAATAACAACACCCACATCTTCATTCAAGCTGGCGGCATATGGCAACAAACGCAACATGTACGGCGTATCGTTAACATCAACTTCCTGCTCATATATTTCACCGGTGTCACGCACACGTTTGACAATACTATTCAAGTCAACCCCTTCAAACTCATAGGTGACATGCTTGAAAGGGCGCCCTATATCCTGTGGCATGATATTGAAAGCGGATGAAGCAGACGGAGTGAAGCGACGCATCTTCAAGTCAGTATCGAGGAAGATAATTCCAATGCTGGTCGCTCTCAATAAATGATCCATATCATCGGTTACGATAGTCAACTCATCTATTTTGCTTTGATGCTCCGCACTTACCGTATACAACTCTTCATTTACCGAATGCAGTTCTTCATTGGTTGACTGCAATTCTTCATTCGAGGCCATCAATTCTTCGTTGGTGGCCTGTAGTTCCTCATTACTGGTTTCCAGTTCTTCTATGGTAGATTGCAGGCTCTGTTCAGTCGCCTGTAAGTCGCGCTCCAGATCATCTATGCGTTGACGGAGTATGCTGACAGTCTCTACATCACCCAGAGTAGCGGCGACCTTGCTGTTGTCTTTACCTTCAACAATCGATGGTTTTTCCAGAACCGCATCATCGATAGTCAATAAGTAATAATTCACTTTAAGATCATTATCTCTAAGCGGACTGATTTTGATGGTAATTGATGTGGATGTTCCGTTCCTGGTAGAAAGGACCCGCCGCTCAAAATCCAGCTCTGATGAGGTACGCATGCGTTCAAGACCGGTGCTGATCGGTATTTTTAACTCTTCATTAACGATGTCTACAATTTTGGTACTAAACACTCCATCTGCCACTTTCAACTTATCACCGGCATCACCAAAGACATGAGAGACTTCGCCTGATTTGGTTAACAGGAAACCACTCGGAGCATAACGTTTCAATAACGAATCGATTGCGCTGTTGTAAGCACGCCGCATGGGCAAAACACTATTCTGCTGGGCTGCCATTGAGGATAAGTTTATGGCCGCACTGGACTCACGTTCTATACGTTGATGTGAAGCAGGATCTTGCTGTAACAACACACTGGGTTCCAATAAACGCACATCACGTGCTTTTTGGTAGATCCGCCATTTCTGACTAATTTTATTAAACTCATCTTCCAACTTACCCAGGGTTTCGCTAGAGCCTAAAAATAAGAACCCCTTAGCCACCAAAGAAAAATGAAAACGAGCCATGATTTTCTGCTGCGCCGACTCATTCATATAGATAAGCATGTTGCGACAACTCACCAGATCCATTCGTGTAAAAGGCGGATCTTTTAGAACATTGTGTTGACTAAATACCACCAAACGACGCACCAGTTGTTTAACCTGATAAAACTCACCATCCTTATCAAAGTATCGTTCCAGCAAATTTTTATCTACGTTGGTGAATAATGAGGTGGGATAAAACCCGGCAGAGGCCGATGCGATTGAACGCATATGTATATCAGTAGCAAGAATCTTGAGGTTTAATTCAATTTTTTGCTTGCGCGCGTACTCAGCAAAACAAATCGCTAACGAATACGCTTCTTCACCACTGGCACAACCGGGCACCCAGACGCGAATCGTTTTGCCTGATGCCATGTCTTTGGCAATGTCGGGGACTGCAAGCTTTCGTAAGGCATCAAATGCCTGATCATCTCTAAAAAACGCCGTCACATCAATCAACAAATCAGCATAAATTTGTTCTAGCTCATCCGGGTCCTCATGCACCCTGACAGCATACTGATATATGGTGAGATTCAGCATATTCGCTCGGCGCTCGAGGCGCCGATGAATTGTGGCTACCTTGTAACTGTGGAAATCAGTACCAAATCGCTTCAACAGCAAGGCGTAAATACTGGCATGTGGATCACCATCTTCAACCGGCATGGTTAAAGACTCCAGCTCACCTCCCGCCAGAATAATATTGATCATGCCTGGCAATTCACTCGGCAGGCCAATTGCATCCGCATAACCCGCATTAGCAACCGAGAGAGGCATACCATCAAACTTGGCACTATTGGGATCCTGAATCAGAACAGTACCACCAATATCATGGATCACTGCGCTGCCACGAGTACCATCACTGCCTGTTCCTGAAAGTATTATGGCAATCGAATCCGAGCCATAATTTTCTGCCAATGAATAAAAGAACGTATCTATTGGCAAACTAAGCTGAGTCGGGTTTTCAACCGGCACCAATTTGAATCGACCATTTTCCAATGTCATCTCAGTTCGAGGCGGGTTGAGATAGATCGTATCGGGAAGTAATTCCAAGCCATCTGTTACTGGCTTAATACTCATGCTGGAGTGGCGCGACAGCAACTCGCCCATCATGCTTTGAAAGTCCGGTGAAAGATGTTGTATGACGACATAAGCTACGCCGGTATTAGGCGCAGTCGCATCAAAGAATATTTCAAACGGATCGAGACCACCCGCTGAAGCACCAATCGCCACAATCGGCACACGACTGGTATCTCTTTTTTTCCGCTTGGGCCTGGCTACACTCGCTTTAGTATTTTTAGCTTGACTGGATCTGGCTTTGCTACTGGATATTTTCGGTTTTTTTGAAACGACTGCTTTTTTCTTATTGGTAGATTTACTACTTACTTTCGTTTTTGTTACTTTCCTGGGCATAGACTTCTTTTTAGTAGAAGCAGTCGAAAGTTTTTTTGTAGCCTTTTTCTTATTCGTGGATTTTTTGGTTGCTGTTTTTTTGTGACCAGCCTTCTTTTTTGTAACAACTTTCCGGGCAGTTTTTTTAGAAGTAACTTTCTTTTTAGTGGTCGCTTTTCGAGATGTTATTTTGCGGCCAACTTTCTTTTTGGTCGTCGCCTTTTTGGCTGTTTTTTTAACCACTTTCTTTTTAGCACCAGCATTTTTCTTAGTTTTTTGCACCATTTTGACTGACCGCTATTCCCTGTGGTATTCCAACAGATAATTATAGAGGAAGATAGAGCAAACAAGGTGTTAAAGAATGATACAGCTGATAAAGCTCTGTTGAAGAACTTGACGGGAATATTTACAAGATAGATGAAAGTTTAGTGCAGCTGATCTATCAGACTGTTAGTAATTCGTCCAACATTGAATAAATATTCATTATCAATAGCATTGACTGTCATGGGCTTGGCAAGCAAGAATCCTTGCGCCCGTGTTATACCCAAATCTCTGCATAAGACCATCTGTTCTTCGGTCTCTATGCCTTCTACGACAGTCTCTAACTTTAGTCCCTGTGTCATTTCTGCAATACCTTTAATGATAGAAGCATCACTATCGTTCTCGATAGCCGAT
>CALISW010000040.1 GCA_938041655.1 uncultured Thiotrichales bacterium
GGTGCCGAGAAGAGGACTTGAACCTCCACGAGCCAAAGCTCACTAGCACCTGAAGCTAGCGCGTCTACCAATTCCGCCACCTCGGCATGAGATGTGAAGCAGTGCGCGACAATACAATTAGCCACTATATTTGTCAATTTAACGGCGCTGAACTTTGCTATGCTTGCGCCCATGACTAAAACCCCGAAAAGTAAGAAAACAGGCGGCCGAAAGAAGGCTGGAAAATACGCTAATCCCATCACCAGTCGCGAGGATATCCTCAAAGCTCTGGCGACAAAGCCTCAGAATCGACGCGATCTGGCAAAACGTCTTAAATTACCCTCTAATGAACAGCAGGAAGCTTTACGTCGCCGACTGCGCGCGATGGTTCGAGATGGTCAGCTGGTTATTAATCGTCGTGATCAATACATGCCGTTAGCACAATCAGATCTGATCAAAGGGCGTATTACAGGGCACCGTGATGGATTCGGTTTTTTGATTCCTGATGAGGGTGGCGATGATCTGTTTTTGTCACCTCGGCAAATGCGGAAAGTACTGCATGGTGACCGTGCGGTTGTTCGTGTCGCTCGGGTCGATGACAGAGGTCGATTAGAAGGCGCAATCGTTGAAGTCATAGAGCGTGCGCATACGACGGTGGTTGGGCGTTTCAGTGAAGCGCGTGGTATTGGTGTAGTGATACCGGAGAATAAACGCCTGACGCAAGATATTCTGATCCCGCCGGGTAAAGAAGGCGATGCCAAGCAGGGTCAAATTGTGCTGGCAGAATTAATTACCCAGCCCAGTGGTCGTCAACAACCTACCGGAAAAATCGTCAATGTACTTGGTGAGCATATGGCGCCGGGTATGGAAATAGAGATTGCGTTGCACAGTCATGACTTACCACATGAGTGGCACAGCGAAGTATTAAAAGAAATTAAAGATTACGGTGAAGAGGTTCCAGAAGAGGCCAAGAAGGATCGCCTTGATCTACGCAATGTGCCTTTGGTTACCATAGATGGTGAAGATGCACGTGATTTTGATGATGCTGTCTATTGCGAGCCTGCTGGTGCTGGATGGCGTTTACTGGTTGCGATTGCCGATGTCTCAGCATATGTGGTGAAAGATTCTGCTCTTGATATTTCGGCCACTGAGCGAGCTACTTCGGTTTATTTTCCGAGTCAAGTGATACCGATGTTACCTGAAGTTTTGTCTAATGGTTTGTGTTCGTTAAACCCCAAGGTTGAGCGCTTGTGCATGGTTTGTGAAATCATGATTGATAAAAATGGAAAGATCACCTCCTGGAAGTTTGATGAGGCGTTAATGAACTCACATGCGCGCTTAACCTACAACCAGGTTGCGGCGATGTTGTTCGACGGCGATAAAGATCTGCGAAAAGAGTTTGAGCACGTTTTGCCTCATTTGGAGAATTTACACGACATGTATCGCGCCATGATTAAAGCGCGAGCCAAGCGCGGTGCGATTGACTTTGAGACAACTGAAACCTATTTCAAGTTTGATGAGAATCGAAAGATTAGCAGCATTGAACCGCGTGTTAGAAATGACGCGCATAAAATTATAGAAGAGTGCATGATCGCCGCTAACCGCTGTGCTGCTCGCTTCCTTAAAGAGCATAAAATCAACAGCCTCTATCGAGTTCATGACGGCGTTAAAGAAGAAAAGGTTTTGGCTCTGCGAGAGTTTCTGGCAGATGTTGGCCTGCATTTACCTGGGGGAGAAAAGCCGCGTGCTGAAGATTTTGCCAAGGTGATTATTGATATTCGAGAAAGACCTGATCGGGAAATGATTCAAACTGTGATGCTACGTTCTTTGGCTCAGGCGGTTTATTCTCCTGATAGCGAAACAGGACACTTTGGGTTATCGCTCGAAGACTATGCGCATTTCACTTCGCCGATTCGCCGTTACCCGGATCTTATGGTGCATCGCGCGATCCGTTATATTTTGCAGAATGGCAAAAAGCAGGGCTTTCCTTACAGCATGCCTGAAATGGTGGCGTTGGGTGAGCACAGTTCAATGTGTGAACGACGCGCTGATGAGGCGAGTCGTGATGTGGTTGACTGGCTCAAGTGCGAGTACATGCAAGACAAGGTCGGCGAGAATTTTACGGGTGTTGTGAGCTCGGTAACCTCGTTTGGTTTGTTCGTTAATCTGCATGATGTGCATGTTGAAGGTTTGATACATATCACTTCGCTACCAGTTGATTATTATCATTTTGACCCGGTCTCGCATCGCTTGATAGGAAAGCAAGGCAAGCATGAGTTTCGTCTTGGAGACGAGCTTGAGATCAAGGTGGCTGCGGTTAAGCTTGATGATCGCAAGATTGACTTTGACTTGGTCAAACAGAAAAAACGCACTCACAATACGGTCTTTAGTAGTAGCAAAAAGAACGAAAAGAAAAGTGCCAACAAGCGCCGCAAAGGAAAGTCAAAATCCAAATCCAAATCCAGATCGCGTCAGAAAACACGTAAAAGGAAATAATGCATGTCTGAATCTGTACTCGCAGGTATTCATGCGGTGAAATCAGCGCTACAAAAAAAACCTGATCGTATCAGGCGTCTTTTAATGAGCGCTGGTCGTAAAGATAAGCGCATGGATGAAATCAGGCAGATGGCTCGTACCAGCCAAATCAGGATTGAAGATGCAGACGCACAGCAACTGGATCGATTAACTGACGGTGTGCGGCATCAGGGCGTGGTATTGATGCTTGAGGAAGTGCCCACACAAACTGAAGATGATTTATATGACTTGCTCGATGGCTTGAGCCAACCGGCTTTTTTATTGGTGCTGGATGGCGTGACTGATCCTCATAATCTGGGAGCGTGCCTTCGTTCAGCTGATGCTGCCGGGGTTGATGCAGTGATTGTGCCTAAAGATAACTCCTGCGGATTAACGCCGGTAGTTCGCAAGGTGGCAAGTGGTGCTGCCGAATCCGTTCCTCTTATTCCAGTGACTAATTTAGCGCGTACCTTGGATGATTTGAAAGATCGCGGAGTCTGGCTCACAGGTACTAGTGATCAATCTGAACAACATATTTTTGAAGTTGATCTAACCGGGTCAATTGCCATAATACTCGGTGCTGAAGGTAAGGGTATGCGGCGTTTAACTACCGAACGCTGTGATCATTTAGCGGTCATACCTATGGCAGGTACGGTAGAAAGTTTAAATGTATCTGTCGCGACAGGTATTTGTTTATTTGAAGCGGTGCGTCAGCGTGTCGCTTAATACTCACTAACCCCACAGGAATAACATGTTGAAACGCATTCTGGTTTGTATTTTATTGGTTGCCGCTGGTACTTTGCAGGCTAAAGAACCGCCACCGGTGAGCGAAGTTTTAAATGGTGTGGGTGACACCTTGCCATTCACCGATGAGATCATTAAAGGCAAACTCGAAAATGGATTGACCTATTACATTCGTCGTAACGGTCAACCCCAGCGTCGAGTCGAGATGTGGCTCGCAGTCAATGCTGGCTCGATGCAAGAGACAGAAGAGCAACAGGGGATTGCACATTTTGTCGAGCACATGGCTTTTAACGGCACGGATAAATACGCCAAGAGTGAGATTGTCGATTACATTGAAGGTATCGGCATGAAGTTTGGTGCTCACCTGAATGCGTACACCAGTTTTGATGAGACAGTATACAAGCTACAAGTGCCCACTGATTTACCCGGCGCTGTTGATAAGGGTCTGGATTTCATCAACGAGTGGGCACAGGGTGTCAGTTTCAATGCCGATGATGTAGACGAAGAACGTGGTGTGGTTGTAGAAGAGATGCGCCTTGGTCTGGGTGCTGGCAGCCGTATGCGTGATCAGATGTTCCCGGTGCTATTGAATAATTCGCGCTACGCACAACGTTCGCCCATCGGAAAAAAAGATATTCTGCAAAACACCAGTGCCGCTGCTATGAAGCAGTTTTATAAAGACTGGTATCGACCGAATTTGATGGCGATTGTTGTCGTCGGCCAGATCAACCCGCGTGAAATGGAAGAGAAAATCATCGCGAAGTTCTCTGACTTGAAAAATCCGGTTCCCGAGAAAAAGAAAATTGAATACCCGTTAAATCCACACAATGAGACCCTGGTCAGCATTGCAACGGATAAAGAAATGCCGGTGACCTCCATGATGATCGTGCAGAAGATGCCCAAGGCCTGGTTGGTCACAAACGAAGACTATCGCGATTTTATTATTCGTGATTTGTTTCATGCCATGCTTAATCAACGTTTTGCTGACGTAAAAGAACAGTCCGGCACGCCTTACCTATCCGTAGGGTCTTCGGGGAATTCATTTGTACGTGAAGCAAGTATGTCGATTCAAAGTGCGGTGGTAAAAGAAGGGCGACTGGAAGAGGGTTTGCGCGGAGTCAGCGAGGAGATGGAACGTATTAATCGTTTTGGTTTTACCAATGAAGAATTCGAGCGTGCCAAACTTAATCACCTGACCGGCATTCGTAAAATCGGAAAAGAAGAACGGAATGCATCATCCTCTTCGCTGGCAGCTGAGATCACACGCAACTTTTTTGTGCGTGAATCGATTCCTGGAATTGCGGCCGAAGTGAAACTGGCAGAGCGCATTGTGCCTGGGATTGACCTGCAAGAAATTAATCGACTCTCTAAAAGCTGGATCACTGAAGCCAACCGCGTGATTGTAGTGCAAGCGCCCGAGGGGACAAAAATACCTGCACAGGCTGAGTTGCTGAAAATTGTTGGTGATGCGCAGATGGCAGAGCTTGATTCCTATGTGGACAATGCCAAGAGTGGTCCTTTGATGGCAACTTTGCCTGAGCCGGGTCAAGTTCAGTGGAAGCGTGAGTATCCTGAAATAGAGATGACCGAATGGACCCTTAGTAATGGTGTGCGTTTGCTACTTAAGCCAACGGACTATCGAAATGATGTGGTGCTACTTAGAGCCAAGAGTCCGGGTGGACATTCATTATTACCTACTGATCAATTCGAGATAGGTCGTTTAGCGGATGCACTAGCACAACGTGGTGGGCTTGGTGAGTTTGACAATATTCAATTGAACAAGGCACTCGCCGGTGAGAGTGTCAATGTTAGTGCTTATATAGGTGAGCTCAGTGAGGGTATTGGTGGTCAGGCATCACCCGATAATTTGGAAAGCCTGTTCCAGTTGATACATATGTTATTCACCGATATTCGTGAAGATGATCGAGCACCGTTAGCCATGCGCGAAGAATTGCAAGCGGTGTTGGCAAATCGTCTCAGCAACCCTGAGTCCGTTTTTTCAGAGGAGTATCAGAAAGTGTTGAGCAAAGGTCATCCGCGTCGTGTACCTTTCACGGATAAAAGTATTGATAGTATTGACTATGAAGAAGCCTTGAGAATTTATCGCGAACGTTTTGCCGATGCTGATGATTTTGTTTTCAGTATTGTGGGTTCATTTACGTTGGAGCAAATCCGGCCGTTGGTTGAGCGTTACATTGCCAGCTTGCCGACACTTGAGGGTTCTGAGAAATGGAAAGATCCTAAAGTTAAACGCCCTGGTCGAGCTACCCGCTTTGAAGTCAATAAAGGTATCGAAGACAAGAGCCAGGTCAGAATGTCTTTCCATGGTAATGGTAAATGGTCAATGCAGGAGCAGCATATTATTCGATCATTCGCTGAAGCTCTGGGGATACGATTGCGCGAAGTCTTGCGTGAAGACCTGGGCGGTGTTTACGGCGTAGGTGTCAATGGTGCATTTATTCGTGAGCCTAAAGGCTTGGCAACGCTGGATATAAATTTTTCCTGCGCCCCTGAAAATGTTGATGAGCTGGTAAAGGCCGTATTTACCGAGTTTGAAAACATCCGCAAGAACGGTGTGCCACAAGATATTCTGGATAAAATCACTGCCGCTCAACTGCGTCAACGTGAGCTGGGGATTGAGAGCAACAGCTTTTGGAGTCGCACTCTGTTGACCTATGACGAACTGGGTCTGGATCCGCGTCAGGCGCTTGATTACAGCGCTCTGGTTGAAGCGGTAGATGGCAAGAATATTCAGCGTGTGGCGAAACGCTATTTCAGTAAAAAACGCTATGTTTTAGGCGTACTTAACCCGGAACAGTCTGCGCTACAGGCAAATAGCAAAGAATGAGCCATATTCAAGGGCTTAGAGGCTTGCAACACCCGAGCTGATCCCTTAATATTGCGACCCGTTTGGGTGCTGCACACAGCATCCGTACCTCGCTCCACCGGCTTTGATTCGGGGGGCTTTAACCAAGAGGGAAGTACATGAGACATTATGAAGTCGTAGTCATGGTCCATCCGGACCAAAGTGATCAAGTCACAGCGATGGTCGATCGCTACCGTGGCATTGTTGAAGGAGATAACGGAACGGTACATCGTTTCGAAGACTGGGGACGTCGCCAGCTTGCTTATCCAATCGACAAACTACACAAAGCACACTATCTGTTAATGAATATTGAATGCGGTCAGGAAGCGGTTGATGAGCTTGAGACTGCCTTCAGATTTAATGATGCGGTGTTGCGTAAACTGGTCGTTCGTACCAAGAAAGCCGTTACCGAAGATTCTCCTTTGGTTAAAGCGGAAGACGAGATTAAAGACTATAAAAAGAATTCACGTTTCGCTGAGCCAGCCGCTGCAGCTACGGCTGCCAGCGCGGGTGCCGTTACGGAAACTACTACCGAAGTTACCGAGACGGTAGTTGAAACTACTACTGAAACTGTCGAAGCTTCTACTGAAGCGGACACCTCAACTGACGAGGAGGCTTAATCATGTCACGTTATTTTAGACGCAGAAGATATTGTCGATTCACCGCCGAAGGCGTTGAGCAGATAGATTATAAAGATCTGGAAACCTTGAAGGCCTACATTACCGAATCAGGTAAAATCGTCCCTAGCCGCATTAGTGGCACCAAGGCAAAGTACCAGCGCCAATTAGCGACTGCCATCAAGCGCGCTCGTTACCTGGCATTGATTCCCTATACTGACGGCCACGGGCAATAGGAGAGAATCATGGAAATTATCTTGATGGAAACCATCGAAAATCTGGGTGGCATTGGCGACAAGGTCAATGTGCGTTCAGGCTATGCTCGTAATTATCTGATTCCAGGTGGTAAAGCCAAATACGCTACCCCTGAGAATATTGAAGAGTTCGAAAAAAGACGTGCTGAACTGGAAGCTGCTGAAGCGGCTACTGTTGTCAGAGCCAGTGAGCGTTTTGAGCAAATCAATAACTTACGCGTCACCATCTCGGCTAATGCCGGTCCGGAAGGTAAGCTGTTTGGTTCAATCGGTACGATCGAAATATCACAAGCCATGTCGGAAGTCGGTATTGAGATTGAAAAGAAGGAAGTACGTTTGCCAGAAGGCCCCATGCGTGCTGTTGGTGAATATGAGATCAGCATTCACCTGCACACCGATACAGACGCAAAAATCTGGATTGTCGTCGTGCCCGAAGAAGACGAAGAGTAGACTTAAGTTAGTATTGCAAAAAGCCACCCGTTGGGTGGCTTTTTTATTGGGGTAAGCAATTAATTTTATCTCTTTGGTAAGTTTCTACTGACCAGCGTAAAGTTGCTCTGCTACAATCTTGGGATGGCTGAAATTACTGAATCCCTACCTGAAATTGATGATTATGCGGATCTTGATTTCAACAAAATCCAGAATCTTAAAGTACCCCCACACTCAATAGAAGCAGAGCAGTCCGTGCTTGGCGGATTAATGCTGGATAACAAAACCTGGGACAGAGTGGGTGATGTCATCCTTGAAGAAGATTTTTATCGGCAGGATCATCAGCTCATTTTCAAGTCAATCGCGGCGCTTGAGGCCGAACAATCCCCGTTTGATGTCATTACCTTGTCTGATTGGCTCAAAGAACGTAACGAGCTCGAACAGGCTGGCGGCCTGGCGTACCTGGCTCAGCTTGCCAATGAAACTCCCAGTGCGGCCAATACTAAAGCGTATGCAAAAATCGTCAGGGACCGTTCCATCCTGCGACAGTTGATCGCTGCCGTCGGAAATATTGCGGACATGTCTCATAATCCGGAAGGGCGCAAGACCGATGAGATTGTAGATGAGGCTGAGCGTGAGATCTTTCAAATTGCCGAACGTGGTGCTCGTGGCAAGAAAGGTTTTGAAAGCATGCAACAATTGGTAACCGGCGCGATCAATTACATTGAAACTATGTTTGAACGTGGCGACGGTATCACGGGTGTACCGACTGGGTATGACGAGCTGGATAAAATGACCTCCGGCTTCCAGCCCGGCGATTTGGTAATAGTCGCTGGTCGCCCCTCCATGGGTAAGACCAGTTTGGCAATGAATATTGCTGAATATGCTGCCATCACGCAACAAGTACCCGTTGCGATATTCAGTATGGAGATGCCTGGCGATCAATTAGCATTGCGATTGATTTCGTCACACGGCCGGCTCAATCAAAAAGATTTACGTACCGGTAAGCTGCGTGATGAAGACTGGCCAAGAATCGCCAGTGCGACCAACCTGCTCAAAGATATCCCTCTCCATATTGATGATACGCCTTCTTTAACGCCGACTGAGTTGCGCTCTCGTGCTCGACGTCTGGCGCGTCAATTGACCGTTACCCAGAAAGAAGCGCGTTCCAAGATGAGCGAAGAGCAATTGGCGGAGCTGAAGAAAAAGAATGTACCAGACGGGCTTGGCCTGATTGTGATTGATTATTTACAGTTGATGCAGGTAGCAGGCAAGAGTGAAAACCGGGCTACAGAAATTTCAGAGATTTCAAGGTCGTTAAAAGCACTGGCAAAAGAGCTCAATGTTCCTGTAGTGGCGTTGTCTCAGCTCAATCGTAGTCTGGAGCAACGACCGAATAAACGACCGATTATGTCTGACTTGCGTGAGTCGGGTGCGATTGAGCAGGACGCCGATCTGATTGTATTTATCTATCGTGATGAGGTCTATAACCCGGAAGACTCCGAGCATAAAGGTATTGCTGAAGTGATTATCGGGAAACAACGTAACGGTCCAATCGGTACCGTACGTTTAACCTTCCTGGGTCAATATACGCGCTTTGAAAATTTTGTACCTGACGTTTACGCAAACCAAGAGTTTTAATGAGACAAGCGCGCGTTAGTATCGATACAGATGCTTTGCAGCACAATCTTGAAGTTGCCCGTCAGGCAGCGCCACATTCCAAAATCATGTCTGTCATTAAAGCCAATGCCTATGGGCATGGTGTGGTTGAAGTCGCTAAAGCGTTGCAACGTTCCGATGGTTTTGCCGTAGCCTGTGTGTCCGAGGCAATTACTTTGCGTCAACACGGTGTTACGCAGCCCTTGTTAGTGCTGCAAGGCGCGCTCAATGTTACAGAGTATCGTGCCGCGGGAATGTTGAAAATGACGCTGGTCATGCACAACGCCCAGCAGTTGGCCTTTTATTCCGAGCATACCGAAACACATCCTGATTTATGGCTGAAAATAGATACCGGCATGCATCGCCTGGGTTTTGCTCCAAACCAGGTTGATGAGGTGATGGAAAAAATAAAGCCGGATTGTAGTGGCTTGATGACCCATTTTAGCGACGCGGATGATCCTCAAAAAGCGGAAACCTCTGAACAGCTGGAATTATTTAATTCATTGTCTGCTGCTTATTCACTACAGCGTTCAGCCGCAAACTCAGCAGCCTTGCTGACACGGCCTGATACTCATTTCGATTGGGTGCGTCCGGGCATCATGCTTTACGGGGTAACGCCGCTACTTGAGGGCAATGGCTCAGATCTCGGTTTGCAACCGGTGATGACTTTCCATGCGCCGGTTATCAGTGTTAAAAATGTAATGGCTGGCGAGGCAATTGGTTACGGCAGTGATTTTGTTACCAGTGCGGATATCAGGGTTGCCGTTATTTCTTGTGGTTATGGTGATGGTTATCCGAGGCTGGCACCGACCGGAACCAAAGTGCTGTTAAATGAACAGCATTGCGAATTGCTTGGCAGGGTCTCGATGGATATGGTCTGTGTCGATGTTACCCGGCTGGCTGAGTGTTCAGTGGGTGATGAGGCGGTACTTTGGGGCCCAGAGCTGCCCATAGAGAATCTGGCAAAGGATCTTGGAACGCTAAGTTATGCGCTGCTTACTGGCGTTGGAGTTCATGTTTAATCTCATCATTCCAGCTACCTTTGCGACACAGTCCAATATAGTCACAGTATTCACAGGTCTTTTCATCGCCCCAGGCAGGTAACTCTGTTTCAGATGCCATCAATTTAAACACTTCATGCAAGCGTTCCTCAGCGGCGTCTATCAAAGCTGGGTCGTAGACTGCTTTGGCTGAGACTTTTTCAGGCTTGAGCTCCAGATACAGAAGCTCGCTAACACTTTCTACAAACATCCCGTAGGTCAACAGTTGCACATCTTCACCCGATTTTATGTTGGGTGGTGTAGCGGCCACACCGGTTTTGTAATCGATTACCGCCTGTTCACTCTCATTGTTTTTATCGATGCGATCCAGATAACCGTGTATGTTAGTTTTTGTTGTGAGAGCTTTCTGTTTATTTGCCTCTAGCTCAACCACAGACCATTGCTTGTCTTCTCGCGCTATTTGCCAGTTAATATAGTGCGGGATTATTTTTTTCCAACGTAACCACCAGCCTTGATTGAATACTTGTTGATCCAGTTTCTCGGTAAATATTTCTTTACTGATACTGGTCAGTTGTTTGACACCTGCTTCAAGAGTGGCTGTATTTGATGTTTTCTGATGATAGGCATGCAAGCATTTATGCACCAGTTCGCCAAAATCTTTGCTCTTGAGGGTGCTGTCGATAGCGTCATAAGAACGAATACCTAGAACCGTTTGCGAGAAAAATTGATACGGGCAATTGATCAACGATTGGTGCTTGCTGGCTGATACAGTTTTAGGTATTTGTTCTTTGTTTAGATGTACATGGGGGCTGTGTTGAGCTTCAGGCAGTGGCGCTCGTTCGGGTGATATCGGTTGGCCGTGCTTTAATCGTATATGTTGTTGCAGTTCTGTGTTGGCTAAATCTGTGCCCCAGGTATGTTGGTGGAAACTATTCAACAGCGTAAGCCAGGGTGATGCGAGTTGTGGTCCGTTATCCCCCTCAGTTGTATAGCTAATCAAAACCGTGGGGGCAGCTTGTAGAAGCCGCCGAAAACGCGCAAAAATAACCTGCTTGTCATCCAACCAGTTCTTCAGTTTGAGCTCGCGTTTTACTTCATTATTAAAGATGCCGTGTTGAGAGGATTTGCGCGGTAATGATTTTTGATCGGACCCCGCCAGTATCAAGGCATCGTATTGCCCAGTAGAGGCTTGACGATAGTTGGTAATCGTTACGCCTCCCGCTTTCAGGTCAGGCCTGAAATTATGTGTTTCCAGTGAGCGACCCAGCCACGACCTGAATTCAAACCAGCTCAATGATAGTGTTCTTTGCCTCAGGCCTTGCCGCATGTCTTCCAGTTCTTGTAGCACACGTCGACCTGCAGGGTCCTGCTCAAATTGTTGATCAAGCCCCAATAGTTGTAAGCTCTCACAAGTTGCCTTTATATAATCCTCTGCCGTGTGAGTGTCATTTACTAGTGCCATTAATGGCTGCGCCGCCGCTTCGAGTTTATCGAGCAGCTTGCGCATTTGAACGGACTCGGTAAGTTGTTGCTGACCGAGTTCTTTGTTTCGGGTCTCAATCGCCTTGCGATACTGTTCAAGTCCAGCGTTGGTTTTTTCACGCTGAATGATTTGCTGTTCAAAATAAAACAATAGCGCATTTTGTTCGCTATCAAGTTTAATGAAGCTCGACTTGAGTAAGTCCAGCAAATGAATTTCGTGAAAGTCGTTGTCTATACATAACAACCAGTGTTCCAAAGCGGCGGCGGCTCTGGTGGTGGAGAGTGGCCAACCTGCCGCATCAAAAATTTCAAGCGACGCTCGAGTTAGCAAGGCACTGATGCGTCTTGCCAGTAAGCGATCTTCCGTAATAACTCCGATTCTTTGTTTGCCCTCATGCAACCAAAGCCGAATCTGAAGATCGATGCACGCTGCTTCCTGTTCGCGGTTGTCAGCAGAGAGTACAGACAATTGCTCCAATGGAGACTCTGGATAGAGCTTAAGTAGCTTGCTGCTGCGCTCATACAGGCTGGAGCTTTGGTCGTGAAAAATGTGGTCGAGTGAACCAGTTAATGCGTTGTTCGTTTGCTGGTTTTTGCTATTGACTGGAGCGTGTTCAAAATGCCATGAATGTAACCACCGACACTCTTTCAGAAAGCGGCGTTCCAGGGCAGAGAGTGAGTCCAGGCCAATAGCGTAGAGGTGTTGGTCTGCTTTGCTCTCATTCAATAGTGTGAGTAAATTATTTTTATACAGACTTATGCGGTCGGTAACACGGTCTTGCTGCATCTGTTGTTCGCGTGCTTGCCATAGTATCTGGATCTTCTGGGCGTTTTCACTATACACACCGAGCACAGGATGATCGTGTTCAAACTGATTGGCGAAGTCTGTACTGTTTAAATCACTTAAATTGAGTTCGTCGAAGAGCTTTAATAATTCGTCTGCCAGTGACCAGGCCTGGTTGCCCTCGCCAAATGTATCGGGGTGTTCGCGTAATACCTCAACCATCATCAGTTCACGACCATGGTTATTTAGAATGGTGAGTTCGTTGGCTAACTGTGCATTAACCCATTGTGGCAGGGTCAGGATTTGTGGTGGTATCAACGCCAGGGCATCACCATGCAGCAACAATAGACGTCGTATTTCTTTACTGATCACCAGATCGGGGACAATAACGACCAGTTTGCCAAGATTGGGAAGTAATGCGGCGTGATCAGTCAGGAGTTGTTCAACCAGCGCCACCAGCGCGTCCTGATGGTACTCGAGTTGAACGTGTTTCAACATCAGGGAGTTATCTTTCTAGCAGTTCCAACTTGTTTGGTTTTCCATCCCAGTCGTCTGCATCATCCGGTGCTGGTTTTTGTAAGGTGATTACAGGCCATACAGCGGACAGCTCTTCATTCAAAGCGGTGAAATGTTCCATATCTTCGGGTAGATCTTCTTCATCGAAGATAGCTTCAATGGGGCATTCAGGAACACAAAGCGTACAATCAATACATTCATCCGGGTCGATAACCAGAAAGTTTGGACCTTCATGAAAACAATCTACCGGGCATACTTCTACGCAGTCTGTGTATTTGCACTTGATGCAATTTTCAGTAACTACAAATGTCATCTTGGTTGAGCTCCGCTATTCTATTTATGTTGCAGCCATATTGTACCCCAAAGCCGCTGGAGATTTAACACTCTAGCTCAGCTGTTTGAGTTCATATATGAGGCTAAGTGCTTCTTTGGGACTCAGGTCGTCCGGATCGATCAATTCGAGTTTATCAAGCACAGCATTCTCTGGCTCGGCTTCGGTATTTTTAACATTGCCACTGCTGAATAAGCCCAGCTGGGAGTGATCATCCGAAGCCAGTGATTCAGATTCAAGTTGCTCCAGTTTTTGTCGAGCCTCCTTGATTGCCGATTTGGGAATACCGGCAAGTTTGGCGACCTGCAAGCCATAACTTTGGTTGGCTGCACCTTCTTTTACCTTGTGCATAAAGATAATGTCATCACCGTGTTCTACCGCATCCAGATGGACGTTAATACAAGAGGGAAACTGACTGGGTAGGGCGGTTAACTCAAAGTAATGAGTAGCGAATAGTGTTAAGGATTGGTTAGTTTTAGCAAGATGGCTGGCGCAAGCCCACGCCAGGGATAAGCCATCAAAAGTGCTGGTACCGCGACCCACCTCATCCATTAGCACCAGGCTTTGGTTGGTAGCATTGTGCAAAATGTTGGCAGACTCGGTCATTTCAACCATGAAGGTCGAGCGGCCTGAAGCGAGATCATCTGCCGCACCTATCCGTGTAAAGATCTTATCAATATCTCCGATAGTGCTATTGGTAGCTGGCACATAGCTGCCCACATGAGCCAGAATTGTGATGAGCGCAATTTGTCGCATGTAGGTCGATTTACCGCCCATGTTGGGGCCGGTAATAATGTGAATGTTTTGCTCGGCATTTAACTCGGAGTCATTACTGATGAAAGGGTCATCCAGAACTTGTTCAACTACAGGATGCCGGCCCGCTTCAATACTAATGCTGGCGTCCGAACTTAATTGTGGTCGATGATAATTTAAAACATCGGCACGTTCGGCAAAGCACGCCAGTACATCCAGTTGTGCTATGGCCGATGCACTGATCATCATAGGGTTCAGATCGTTGGCTAGTTTATCGAGTAATTCGTTATAGAGGTGTTTCTCGCGACTCATGCTGCGTTCACGAGCAGAGAGCACTTTGTCTTCAAACTCTTTCAGTTCCGGTGTGACATAACGCTCGGCGGCTTTCATGGTTTGCCGGCGAATGTAGTCATCAGGTGCTTTCGCACTTTGTGCCTTTGATATTTCTATGTAGAACCCGTGTACCCGGTTATAGGCAACTTTCAGGGTGCTGATACCTGTGCGTTCTTTTTCTCTGGCTTCCAGGTCAACTAAAAACTGATCCGCTGTTTCACTCAAGCTGCGCAGTTCATCCAGTTCGACATCATATCCAGTGGCGATCACACCGCCATCACGAATTAATAGCGGCGGTTCTTCAATTACGGCGGTTTGTAGTAAATTATGTATTTTTGGATGTGGGCCACAGTCAGTGCTGAGTTGTTGCACGGTGCTGGCATCAACAGACTTTAGTGCTTCAATAATCTTTGGTAATTGTTCCAGTGAGTTGCGCAAACCGGAAAGATCACGAGGGCGTGCAGAGCGAATAGCAATGCGTGCCAGGATTCTTTCCATGTCCGAAATTTCTTTTAAACAGCTGCGCAAGTCTTCACTGACTTTTTGGTCCAGTAATTGCGTGACAGCTTCGAGACGACCCTCAAGCTCATCACCATACCGTAGTGGTGAATTAACCCAGCGACGTAAGCATCGTTTTCCCATACTGGTGACGGTGGTGTCCAACACACTGACTAAAGTAAATTCACTACCGCCTGAAAGGTTGGTTTCCAGTTCAAGGTTTCTTCGGCTATGAGCGTCGATCTGAATCAAGTCACTGGAGTTTTCGCGCCGCATGGTGGTGATGTGGGGTAGGGCTACTTTTTGCGTGTCAGCTACATACTGCAGAATCGCACCGGCAGCAGCCAGTGCAACGCCCATATCTTCTGTACCAAAACCGTTCAGATCTTTGGTGCCAAATTGTTTGCAGAGTAATTGTCTGGCCGAGGTAACATCGAAATGCCACTCAGGGCGTAAGGTCACACTACCCACAGTTTCGAGAGTTTGGTTTTCTATATCAGCCAATAATGTTTCACTGGGCTGCAAACGTTCGAGTTCTGCAGCCAGTGCAGTGCGATCTTGATGTTCGCTCACTACAAAGCGACCACTCCCAAGATCTAGTGTGGCGACGCCATATTGCTCATTGAGTTCACAGACTGCTGCGAGCAAATTGTCTTTGCGATCTTCAAGCAGCGATTCATCTGTGATCGTACCAGGTGTAATAACACGCTTTACTTCTCTGGCTACCGGACCTTTGCTGGTTGCCGGATCACCGGTTTGTTCGCAAATGGCGACTGATTCACCGGCGTTGAGCAGACGTGCAAGATATTGATCCGCAGCATGATAGGGAACCCCCGCCATGGGAATGTCTTTGCCAGCAGATTTGCCTCTCTTTGTAAGAGTGATATCGATCAGATTGGAAGCTTTGATGGCATCGTCATAGAACAATTCGTAGAAGTCACCCATGCGGTAAAAAACCAGCGTTTCCGGGTATTCGGACTTGATGCCCCAATACTGCTGCATCATCGGCGTGTGGGTAAGTTCAGAGCTGGATTTGGCCATCAGCAGAGTTTAACGCTTGTTGACACCTTTGTGTATGCAAGGCACTGCTGTGATCAGAACTAATTATCCAGAGCAGGGTCTCAGTACAATAGATGCAGTGAGTCTGTTTTTTCACTACACTCGTATCATTAGCGTTATATACCAAGGAAATACCTATGCGATTGACCAAGATACTACTGCTGGCCTTACTTATTGCTGGAATCAGCACGTTTGTATATTCACAAGGTGAAGCGACTCAGGCTGTTGATTCTGATGAGGTTGTAACCGAGGTAGTTGAACCGAAAATGGTGTTCGAAGCGCAAACCCTCAAGGGTGATACGGTGAATTTGGCAGACCAAATAGGCCAGGGTAAATGGACGCTGGTGATGTTTTGGCAAGTTGAGTGCTCGGTTTGTCGTCAACAAGAGCCGATCATTTCGGAGTTTCATGAAAAATACAGCGAAAAGAACGCTGAAGTTATCGGTATTTCAATCGATGGCATGGAGCGTATCGACGATGTTAAGGATTTTCTTGGGTCACGCGATTTGTCCTACCCTAACTTCGTTGGTGATTTGGGCATGATGGCCTTTAACTATCAGGCGATTACCGAGGTACCATTCCGTGGTACGCCTACATATTTGTTGTTCAGTCCGGAAGGCGAGCTGCTTGGTGATAATCCAGGTCCGGTCCGAATGGAAGCGCTGGAAAACTTTATCGCCTCACGAAGTTAGACAAATACCCTCATAAATAAAATTTAAGCCTTTCACAGGGCTATTTCATCAGATATTATTGCCTGTTCGGGCGCTGATAGGCGCTGTTTTTGTGTGGGTCGCTGCAAAAAGCAGTTGGAGAACAGGTTGTGGAATTAACTGGTGCGCAAATCTTCATTGAGAGTCTCAAAAAAGAGGGGGTCACTCATCTTTTTGGCTATCCGGGTGGAGCTGTACTCTATATATACGATGCGATCTATCAGCAGGATGATGTCCAGCACGTTTTGACCCGGCATGAGCAGGGTGCGGTGCACGCGGCTGAAGGTTATGCCAAAGCCAATAATAAACCCGGCGTTGCGATTGTTACCTCCGGTCCTGGCGCAACCAATGCAGTAACCGGGATTGCTGATGCTTATATGGATTCAATTCCGTTGGTGGTATTTACCGGACAGGTTCCTAAAGAGCTAATTGGTAATGATGCTTTCCAGGAAGTGGATACCGTGGGTATCACTCGTCCCTGCACCAAGCACAACTTTCTGGTTGAAGATGTAAAAGACCTCGCCAACACAATAAAGAAAGCTTTCTATATTGCGACCACCGGCCGGCCCGGCCCGGTTGTAGTAGATATTCCCAAAGACGTTAGTAACGAGAAGACCGAGTTTGTCTATCCAGAGAAAGTCGAGATGCGCTCTTACAAACCGTCAATCAAGGGTAACCCGAGACAAATTAAAGCGGCTGTCGATGCTTTGCTCGCTGCACGTAAGCCTATTTTTTATACTGGTGGTGGTGTCATTCTCGGGCAGGGATCTGACGAATTAACCGAATTAGTGAGAAAAACTGGTTTTCCTATTACTCAGACTCTGATGGGTTTGGGCGCATTTCCTATGAGTGACCCGCAATCACTGGCGATGTTGGGTATGCACGGTACCTATGAAGCGAATATGGCTATGCACAAATCGGATTTAGTCATCGCCATAGGATCTCGATTTGATGATCGGGTTACCGGGAATATCGATAAATTCTGCCCCGATGCCAAGATCATCCATGTTGATATTGATCCGTCCTCAATTTCAAAAAATGTCAAAGTCGATGTGCCGATCGTCGGACAGGTTAAGCCGGTGCTGGCAGCGATTTTGGCTGAGCTTGATCAGCGTGATGCGACTTTTCCTGCCGAGAATATCGAAAACTGGTGGAAGCAAATTAACGAATGGCGCAAAACAGATTGCCTGAACTTTGATAATCCCGGCGACGTCATCAAGCCTCAGTATGTGCTCCAGCAGCTGCATAAAATTACGTCTGGCGATGCTTATGTGACATCAGATGTCGGGCAACATCAGATGTGGGCGGCTCAGTATTATAATTTCGACAAGCCTAATCGCTGGATCAACTCCGGTGGTCTGGGTACGATGGGTTTTGGTTTGCCTGCCGCGATGGGTGCGCAACTTGCCTATCCGGATTCTACCGTTGCTTGCGTCACGGGTGAGGCGAGCATACAAATGTGTATTCAAGAGTTGGCAACCTGCAAGCAATATAAATTACCGATTAAAGTCGTGCTCTTGAATAACGGTTTCATGGGCATGGTGCGTCAGTGGCAAGAGTTTTTCTACGAAGGTAGATATTCCATGTCGTACTTCGACTCGCTACCAGATTTTGTCATGCTGGCAGAGAGCTTTGGTCATGTTGGCATGATGATAGATAAGCATGCCGATGTTGATGCGGCGATGAAAGAAGCGTTCGACAGAAAAGACGATCTGGTCTTTATGGATTTCCGTACCGACCCTGAAGAGAATGTCTATCCGATGATTCCTGCCGGCGGCGGGCAAAGCGAAATGATATTGGTTTAGTATGCGACATGTAATTTCAATTTTACTCGAAAACGAATCCGGTGCTTTGTCACGGGTTGCCGGTTTATTCTCGGCGCGTGCCTACAACATTGAGTCGCTCTCGGTAGCGCCGACTGTTGATCCGACAGTTTCCAGAATGACTTTGGTAACGCGCGGTGATGATCACATCATTGAGCAGATTATCAAACAGCTGAACAAGCTGGTTTCTGTGGTCAAATTACAAGAGCTAACTCCGGTCGATCATATCGAAAGAGAGATGGTGCTGATCAAGGCTGAGGTTAACGATAAAACACGCGATCATGTGCGCATGATGACTGATATCTTCAAGGCAAGTATTCTCAGTGTTTCTCCCTCCCATTTCGTAATCGAGATGACTGGGGAAAGACGTAAATCACAAGAATTTATTGATGCTCTGGCGCCCGCAGTCGTAGTCGAGATTGTCCGTTCAGGATCACAAGGAATGTCGCTCTCGGACAAGCCGTTACGCAGTAACTAATTTTTTATAACACACAACTATTCACGAGTAGGTCAGAAAAATGATGAACATTTATTACGATAAAGATTGCGATCTTTCTATTATCCAGGGTAAAAAAGTAGCCATAGTTGGTTACGGCTCGCAAGGGCATGCACATGCCAATAACCTGAAGGATTCAGGCGTTGATGTTGTAGTGGGCTTGCGCGCCGGATCAGGATCTGAAGCCAAAGCTAAAAACGCCGGTCTTGCTGTGGCAGAGATTAATGAGGCGGTAGCCAGTGCTGATTTGGTGATGATACTGGCACCTGACGAGCATCAAGCGCAATTGTACAAGGATATTGAAAACTCCCTGAAAGATGGTGCGGCACTGGCTTTTGCTCATGGTTTTAATATTCATTTTGAACAGATTGAGCCTCGTGCTGATCTGGATGTGTTGATGATTGCACCTAAAGGTCCTGGCCATTTAGTGCGATCAACCTACACTGAAGGTGGTGGCGTACCCAGTTTGATTGCGGTGCATCAGAACTCATCTGGCACTGCCAAAGAACTGGCTCTGTCTTATGCTTCAGCCAATGGTGGCGGTCGTGCGGGCATTATCGAAACCAATTTCAAAGAAGAAACTGAAACCGATTTGTTTGGTGAGCAAGTAGTTCTTTGTGGTGGCACAACCGCTCTGGTTCAGGCTGGTTTTGAAGTGTTGACCGAAGCTGGTTATGCACCAGAGATGGCGTACTTTGAATGTTTGCATGAATTGAAATTGATTGTCGATCTTCTCTATGAAGGTGGTATCGCTAACATGCGCTACTCGATTTCCAATACGGCTGAGTATGGTGATCATTCTATTGGCCCGCGTATTATCACTGAAGATACTAAAAATGAAATGCGCAAGGTACTCAAGGAAATTCAAACCGGTGAGTTCGCTCGTAACTTCATCGCCGAGAATCAAACCGGCATGCCAACCATGAAAGCCAAGCGGGCGATTTGCAAAGTGCATCCAATTGAAGTCATTGGTGAGAAGCTGCGCAGCATGATGCCGTGGATCAAAGAAAACAAGATCGTTGATCAGTCCGTAAACTAACAGATTAATCGCGCATGGAGCCGGATAAAATCAGAGGTATTTACTTACTTCCAAACCTGTTCACCACATGCGCTTTATTCGCTGGCTTTTATGCCATCATCGCGGCAAATGATGGTCGTTTTCATGAGGCTGCAGTAGCCATTCTTATTGCCATGATTCTGGATGGTGTTGATGGCCGGGTGGCACGACTGACCAACACTCAATCAGAGTTTGGTGCAGAATACGACAGCTTTTCTGATCTGGTTGCATTCGGCATAGCACCGGCTCTGGTACTTTATCAATGGTCATTAATTCATATTAATGATGTTGGTCCTGGTTGGGCCAAGCCTGGCTGGATCGCTGCGTTCTTTTATATCGCTATGGCGGCGATGCGACTGGCACGGTTTAACGTCAAGACTGAAGAAGCTGGAAATAAATATTTCTACGGTGTTCCCAGCCCGACAGCGGCGGCATTGGTTACCGGGTTTCTGTGGATCAATTTTGACAATGGTGTCCAGGGAGAGTCGGTCAGATGGTTGGCATTTTTAATCATCATGTCAGCGGGTGCCTTGATGATGTCGGATATCCGCTATTACAGCTTTAAAGATATTGATTTTATGCGCAAAGTTCCCGCTTTCTGGATGTCAGCAGTCGTACTTTTTCTGGTTTTTCTGGCGTTTAATCCACCTGCCGTATTATTTATCGGTGCGCTGGTATACACTGCATCTGGTCCACTTTACTCCCTCTATCGTAGAGGGAGGTCTCGTAAACCCTAATAACCCATCTATAACTGGCTATTTAGGCCTGAAAAGTGCTTGTTGTACAATTGCTTATCCGCTCTTGTGCAGCTAAAATGTCGCGCTCGATTGGCCCGTGACCTATGGGCTTAAAGCATTATAAACAGAGGCAAGAAAATGGCTGTTGAAAGAACAATTTCAATTATCAAACCAGACGCTGTAGGCAAGAATCACATTGGTGATATTTATCAACGCTTTGAAGCGGCTGGTCTTAAAATTATTGCGGCACGTATGTTGCACTTATCCAGGCGTCAGGCTGGTGAGTTTTATGCAGTACACAAAGAACGACCATTTTTTGGTGATCTGGTAGATTTTATGACCTCGGGTCCGGTCATGGTACAAGTTTTGGAAGGCGAAGATGCCATTGCCAAAAATCGTGAGCTGATGGGTGCTACTAATCCAGCTGAAGCTGAGGCCGGCACGATTCGTGCTGATTTCGCTACGTCGATTGACGAGAATGCAGTACACGGTTCTGATGGCGTGGATACCGCAGCTGATGAAATTACATTCTTCTTCGACAAGCTCGGAGTATGTGAGCGCACACGTTAAAGTCCGCTAGCGGGCTGCTTACCAATGACAACCCCTCGAGTAAATTTACTGGATCATACTCTGGCAGAACTTGAAGAGTTCTATGCAGAGCTTGAGGAGCCAGCGTTTCGAGCCAAGCAAACCTGGAAGTGGATGCATCAGCATGGGATTTCGGATTTTTCTGAAATGACTAACTTGTCTAAAAATCTGCGTCAGTATCTGACGGATCATTGCACTATTGAAGCGCCAGAGATTGTGCTTGAGCAGCCTTCAGAAGATGGTACGCGCAAGTGGTTGTTGAGACTTGCTGATCAGCAGTGCATCGAAATGGTGTTCATTCCTGAACGTGATCGCGGCACCTTGTGTGTTTCATCTCAGGTTGGTTGTGCGCTGGACTGCACCTTCTGTTCTACTGCGCGTCAAGGCTTTAATAGAAATTTAACGCTGGCTGAAATTATTGGTCAGGTCTGGCTGGCGAACAATCAGCTGCGTAAATCCAAAGATGATACTCGCCCGGTTACCAATGTGGTAATGATGGGTATGGGCGAACCAATGGCAAATTACACTAACGTCGTGAATGCCATGCATATCATGCTGGATGATAATGCTTATGGCATGAGTCGACGTCGAGTAACGTTAAGTACGTCGGGCATCGTGCCGGCTATGCATCGTTTAGCTGATGATATAGAAGTGGCGCTGGCTGTTTCATTGCATGCACCAAATGATGAGTTAAGAAATCAGCTGGTGCCGATCAATAAGAAGTATCCGATCGCTGATCTGTTGGATGCCTGCAGAAATTATCTTAAAGACAAATCCCAGCGCGAAAGAATCACCTTTGAATATGTTATGTTGGCAGGTGTTAATGACTCATTGGAGCAGGCGGATGAGTTGGCTGCTCTGCTAGAGGGATTGCCCTGCAAAGTAAATCTTATACCCTTCAATATTTTCCCGGGCACTAAATATACCTGCTCATCCAGAAATGCTATTTTTCGTTTCAGGGATCGTATGATGTCTTTGGGTGTCAATACTATTATGCGAAAAACGCGTGGAGATGATATTGACGCGGCCTGTGGACAGTTGGCAGGGCAGGTTAATGATCGCAGTCGACGCGAACTCAGGTTCGCCAAGTTGGACATGGAGGCTACATTATGAACAAAGGAATAATTATTCTGCTGGCGAGCGTACTTCTGTCGGCATGTGTATCTGATACAGGCGGACCAAAGAGCGTGTCATCTGATCGTAGTGAAGAAGCTGCTTATATCAATGTTCAGTTGGGCGTTAATTATATGCAAAAAGAAAACTACATAATGGCTGAGCAAAAATTACAAAAGGCTTTGGCGTATTCCCCTAAATCTTCTTTGACAAACTGGACTTACGGTGTATTGCAAGAGAAGCTGGGTTATGACAAGAAAGCTGAAACCCTTTTTAAAAAAGCCATTCGACTGGATAAAAAAGATGCTGAAGCGCGAAATGTCTATGGTGCTTTTTTGTGTCGTCAAAACCGGGTCGATGAAGCGCTGGAATCATTTGATGCGGCGATTGCCAATCCGCTTTATAACGGTACTTTAGAGGCTACGCTGAATGCAGGTGATTGCTTGCTGCAACAACAGCGCTATGGCGATGCCAAAAAATATCTCAATGAAGCATTGGAAATTAACAGTGATGCGGCCAAAGCCAATTATTTGCTGGCCAAGGTTTATTACCATGAAGGTAAGTATTCTCAATCGAGCATTATTCGTAAACGCATCAGTGTGAATGCCAGTGATAATCCGGGCGTGTTGTGGTTGTGTGTGATGACAGAGCGTCAGTTGGGCGATAGAAAAAGCGAAGCTATTTGTACCAAGAATTTATTAAGAAGGTATCCCTCTTCACCTGAGGCGGATTCAATTTAGACTATGAGTGAGTTAGAAAGTATTCAGAAGTCGAGTAAGATCGGTGAAAAGCTGCGTCAAGCACGTACGTCGGCGGGTTTGGAGATTTCCGATGTAGCGGCAGATTTACGCATCAACTCGGAATATTTGCAAGCACTGGAATTAAACCAGTTTGAAGAGATCGGCGCACCCACCTATACCAAGGGGTATTTACGCAGCTACGCCAATGCCTTAAAGCTTTCACCCGAAGCATTAATAGAAGAGTTTGAAGCACTTGGTTATGCAGAGCCACAGCTCAACACAACTACACCGATTGAATCCGATGGTGGTAGTAATAAACTGGTGCATTTATTCTCGATGCTGGTATTAGCGGTAACACTGGGGTTATTTGCCTACTGGTTGTTCAACAAAGGCTATATGAGTGGACCATCTGCCAGTGGCGAAGCGCTTGAGTATACTGAGCCGGCGGCTAGAGTGGAGATACCCCAAGGTGTAAGTCAATTGCCTTTGGTTGATGCAGTAGAAGAGGGTAATACAGAATCTTCTGCAGCAAGCGATCCCTTAAGTACGCCGTTGGTAGCTGAAGTGGATACGCCAGAGGTGGTAACTGAAAGCCTGTCTACTACTGAAAGCGAAAGCCTGGCTAGCATTGCTCCTCTGGCTGAAATACCTGCAGTTGAACCAGCCAGTCGTGTCTTTAGTGAAGACGATTATATTTCTGCTGAAGCAGGCAATGATGAAATCCTACTGACGTTGACACAAGAGTCGTGGATTGAAATTGAAGATGCTGGCCACTATCAGCTGATGAAAGGAATCTACCCGGCGGGCACCAGCAAGATCCTTCGCGGTCAGCAACCATTTCAAGTGTTTCTGGGTAACGCGCCTGGCGTAGAACTGATTTTCAATGACAGCGTTTACAATATGACGCCGCATACTCGTTCAAATAACACAGCCAAATTTGCCCTGATTAACTAAAGCAGCTCATGTCAAAAATCCAATCGATTCGAGGAATGCATGACTTGTTGCCCGCCGATAGTGGCGCATGGCAGCAAGTAGAAGCAGTTCTGGCAAAGACTTTGAGTCGCTATGGCTATCAAGAAATAAGAACACCTATTGTTGAGCAAACAGAGTTATTCAAACGCTCCATTGGTGAAGTGACAGATATAGTTGAAAAAGAAATGTATACCTTCAATGATCGCAATGGTGATCAATTGACGTTGCGTCCCGAAGGTACAGCCAGTTGCGCAAGAGCGGGTATCCAGCACGGTTTATTTCATAACCAACAACAGAAGCTGTGGTATCAGGGGCCGATGTTCAGGCATGAGCGCCCACAGAAAGGTCGCTATCGTCAGTTCTCTCAATTGGGTGTCGAAGCCTATGGCATTCCCGGGGCCGATGTAGAAGCTGAGTTACTATTAATCTGTCAGCGTCTCTGGCAAGCATTCAAGATTGACTCACATGTACGTCTGGAGTTGAATTCACTGGGTACGCCTGATTGTCGTGCGGCCTATAGAAGCGCCTTGGTAGAGTATTTTGGCGCTCATAAAGATGCTCTGGATGACGAGAGTAAGCGACGTTTAGAATCGAACCCGTTACGTATACTGGACAGTAAAAACCCGGAGATGCAGACATTAGCGGCTAACGCGCCGGTGCTACACGACTACTTATGCGATGAGGCAAAAGAACATTTCACCCAGCTATTAGCGTACCTGGATAAGCTGGACATTGCTTATACTGTCAATCAGCGTCTGGTCAGAGGGTTGGATTACTATTGTCACACCGTCTTTGAGTGGGTAACCACTGAATTGGGCGCTCAGGGCACGATTTGCGCAGGTGGTCGTTATGATGGCCTGATCAAGCAATTGGGTGGTAAAGAGATCGCCGGTGTAGGTTTTGCCATGGGTATGGAGCGGTTTATTGAGCTGGTAGGGCAGTATTCGCCAAAGATGCTCGGACAGCCCGTTGCAGATGCCTATATGATTACAATCGGAGCCGAGGCAGAGCTTGAAGGATTGCAGCTTGCTGATAGAATGCGCAGCGAAGAATCTGCTTTAGCCGTGATTAGTAATCTCGGAAGCGGTAGCTTTAAATCCCAGCTCAAACGAGCGGATAAAAGCGCAGCCCGATATGCGATAATTCTTGCAGAAAATGAACTAGAACAAGGTTTGATTGGTCTTAAAGACTTGCGAACTGCGGGAAGTGAACAGCAATTGGTTGCCTATGAGCAATTAATTGGGGTCTTGAACAACAGTAAATAATGGAAAAATACCATGATAGATCATAACTCAACTGATGATGAACAAATTGCGGCGCTTAAAGCGGCCTGGAGAGAGCATGGGCGAGCGATATTCACGGGTGTGGTTCTGGGTGTATGTGTGCTGGTAGGTTGGAATTACTGGCAGAGCTATAAGTTGGCGCGTGCTCAAGAAGGTGCTGAAGTGTTTAATCAGGTAGAGCGTGCACTTGAATTGAATGACACCGCAACGATGGAGAGCGGTGTTTCAATGCTAGAAGAAAAGTACGGCAGTACACCTTATCTGGCATTGGGTAAGTTAGCTGAAGCTAAATTGAAAGCTGAGACTGGCGATTATCCTGCGGCGCAGAAGGCACTCTCATGGGTATCCTCCAATGCAAATGATGCTGAAACCCGTGATCTGGCTAAAGTCAGATTGGCCGCGGTGTATAATGCGTCGGGTAATTATCAAGAAGCACTCAACCTGTTGGCTTCAGGTATCTCGGATGCTTTCTCGTCAATCGCTGACGAACACCGCGGTGATGCTTACGGCGGGCTGGGTCAATTGGAAGAGGCACGTGCGGCATATGATCAGGCGCTAGAGGCATCTCCAGGCGCAGAGTTCTTGCAATGGAAAAGAGACAGTCTGGGTGATGCAATAGTTACAGGTGATGCGTCTTGATCTACCAGCGTTTAATTTTTGTTTGTTTACTGCTGTCTTTAGCAGGCTGCGGTATTTTCAAATCTACCAGCTCGGTGCGTGTGCCGGCAGAGCTTAAAAAGTACAGCTACGAAACCAACCCCAAATCTGTCTGGCGTGTTAATACCGGAGCCGGTAATGATGATGAATTTTTTCGTCTCACGCCGATGCAAACAGAGACTAATTTAATCACGATTGATCGCGATGGTTTGCTTTCTGTACTGGATAAAAATTCTGGCAAACAACTGTGGAAACAAAAAACCAACCTGAATGTCAGAACCGGAGCAAACGGTAATGATGAGGTTATAGTGATTGGTAATACTTCTGGTGATATTAATGCCTACAGCATGTCGGAAGGGGCTACGCTTTGGACGGTAAACGTCAATAGTGAAGTTACAGCAATTTCCAGGGCCGTTGATGACAGTGTCATTGTCCGCACCAAGAACGGTTATATTCACTCGCTCAATATTAATAGCGGTGAGAACCTCTGGTCGATCAATCGTCAGATTCCCGATTTGTCACTGCATACTCAGAGCGAACCAATGATCGCTGGCGATAAAGTACTGGTAGGTCTTGATGATGGTGAATTATTGGCCTTGTCATTGATTGATGGCAAAGTGCTATGGGAACGAGCGATAGCTACCGGCCGTGGTCGTACCGAGCTTGATCGCATGGTGGATATAGATGGTCACTTTGTGGTTGAAAATGACATCGTCTATGTTATTACCTTTCAGGGTAACATCAGTGCCGTCAGTATTGAGGCGGGCGACATTATCTGGACCAAAGAAGCTTCCAGTATTTCGGGTGTTTCTGTTGATGACGAACGTGTTTACTTCACCGACAGTGATGATCAAGTACATGCGCTGGATAAAAATCTGGGCGAGTCTTTTTGGAAGCAAGAGGATATGCAATATCGTGCTTTAACGTTGCCTGTGGTTCATGGTGATTATCTGGTAGCAGGTGATTATGAAGGTTATCTGCACTGGATGGCAAAAGAGGATGGGCGTGTAGTTGCACGTGAGAAAGCGGGTGGTAGTATCCTCGCTGCTCCGTTTGTGGAAAATGGCAGGCTTTATGTGCTCAACAGCAAAGGCTCATTAAGCGTCTGGGAGCTTCCAGCGCAATAATGCGTTAGCGACGTCACCGAACTTCTGGCGTCATATTTCGGTAGGCAGTTAACTATGTATCAGGTAATCGCGCTGGTTGGTCGACCGAATGTTGGCAAGTCTACTTTATTCAATCAGTTAACTCGCAGTCGCGACGCATTAGTCGCAAATTTTCCCGGACTTACCCGTGACCGTAAATATGGTGTCGGAGTATTAGGTGGCCACTATATGGTCATTGATACAGGAGGTTTGGGTGAGGAGTACGAGACTATAGACTCGCTCATGGCGCTTCAAACGCGTCAGGCTATTGAAGAAGCAAACCACATCATCTGGTTAGTAGATGCGCGCGACGGCTTAACCGGAGCAGATCAGGAGATCGCTGACGAGTTGCGTAAGACTAATAAGCCAGTCACCCTGGCGGTCAATAAAACTGATGGACTCGATATTGATCAGGCTATGGTGGAATTCTATGCTACTGGATTCGGTGGCCCAGTCCCTATCGCCGCATCTCATCGTCGTGGTTTACGTTCTTTGTTAGACGCAGTCTTGTCAGACGAGATTCATTCTGATCAAGAGGTTGAAAACCAGGCAGAAAAAAACGGAATTCGTCTGGCTTTTGTTGGCCGCCCAAATGTCGGCAAGTCTACCCTGATCAATCGTATGCTTGGTGAAGAGCGGGTTGTTACCAGTCCGGTTGCAGGTACCACGCGGGACAGTATCTTTATTCCCTTTGAGCGCGATGGCCAGCAATACACTTTGATAGATACGGCTGGGGTGCGACGTCGCGGTAAAGTCAATGACAAGATAGAAAAATTCAGCGTTATTAAAACCCTGCAGGCGATAGAAAACTCGGATGTAGTAGTACATTTATTTGATGCTCAAGAAGGAATTACTGATCAGGATATATCACTGGTAGGTTATACCCTCGATGCGGGCAGAGCGGTTATTGTCGCACTCAATAAATGGGATGGCTTATCCGCTGAGCGTCGGGAACAGCTTAAAGATGAAATGAAGTTCAAAATGCCATTTCTGGATTTTGCCGAGCAGTATACGATCTCTGCATTACACGGTACGGGTACTGGATTACTTTATAAAGCAGTAAAGCGGGCTTACAAATCAGCCTTGATTGATGTACCTACTGCACGCTTGACCTCACTCTTGGAGCAGGCATTAAAAGGTCATCAGCCACCTTTGGTTAATGGCCGTCGGATCAAGCTGCGCTATGCTCACCAAGGTGGTAAGCATCCTCCGGTTTTTGTTATTCATGGCAATCAAACCAAAAGAATTCCCGGTTCATACAAGCGTTATCTGGTGAATTTTTATCGCAAGGCCTTGAAGCTGGTCGGCACACCTATCCAAATAGAATTCAAGAGTGGTGATAACCCATTTTCCGAACGGCGCAATACCATGACACCATTGCAACGCTATAAACAGAATAAGAAAAAGCCTTCGGCCAGATCCTGACAGTTGTTAACGTTTTTCTGCCAGTCTGGTGAGCGTCGCGTGCTTGCACTATGATCTAATGAGTGTTTATACATTTTCTGTACACCCAGAGTATCAACAGAATCTAAATATGTTGAAAACTGACAATATAACCATACTAATCGTGGAAGATGATCCGGATATTCTGGCGTTGTGGGAGCTGGAATTTGCGATTGAGTTCTCGCATGTTATCACTGCTGTTGATGGCCAGCAGGCAATCTCAATACTCGAAGGCTCCAGACCAGACTTGATACTTTCCGACATTATGCTCCCCAAGCTGGATGGTTTTGGATTGTGTAGCCAGGTCAAATCCAACCCGCTCACCAGCGATATTCCGGTGGTGTTATTCAGCAGTACCTACCTTGAGCAAGCTGATGAGTCATTAGCATTGGATTATGGAGCCACTATGGTTCTGAACAAGAATCATGGTCCTGCCGTTGTTATCAAGAAAATTCACGAAATTCTGTCAACGCATGAAGTCAATGATCAACTGACGCGTTTTACCAATCCCGCTGATGAATCTGTACTGGTGAAAAAGCACCTAGAGCGGGTCATGGAAAAAATGGAAAGTCTTCCTAAAGAACTACGAGCAGAAATACGTCAGTTACGCGATAGTTTGTCTCGCTTTAAAGATTTTGCGGCCTGTTTGTCCGATCATTTTTGGGAGACAGACCATAACGGTCAGCTCAAGTTTATGGCATCCGGTAATGATTCCAGTCTGGATCTACCAAGCAGTGATGCCGAGGGGCATAGTTTTACAGAATATTTTTCCCGGCAGTTCAAGTTACGTGATTTGTTGGAACTGGAGCAGGATTTAAAAGCGGGGATTGAGGTTGAAACTGTTATTAGCAGTAAATCTGGCTTCGCTAGAAATCGAGTCATTCAGGTTG
>CALISW010000041.1 GCA_938041655.1 uncultured Thiotrichales bacterium
TTTCTTTGAAGATTAATAATTCTCACTGAACAAAAACCCATAAGAATTAAATTTATTGAACCTATCCTTAAATACATATCTAAACCAGGAATAGAAAAAAATACTTCTGCAAAAGGAGCAATAATAAATACACCACAATAGAGAACTAACCCTCGAATTAACGTGAGGGTCTGAGCTGTACGAAGAAAATCTATATTATCCCCATCTTTATGACGAATTAATGAATCATAAATACCAACATCAGAAAATAGAGCAACGCCTGTTATGATGGTAAAAACTACTGCAGCAACACCAAAATCAGCAGGCACTAACAACCACGCTAGAATAATATTCGATACAAAACGCAAGCCGAGACTTACGACCTGGCTACCAAAAATCAGGAATGATTTGGCTGTATGTTGTGAAGACATTTAAAATGCAGTGCGCTAAGTAGGAATCGTGATTGTTGCACACTTTTGTTTAGATTAGACATGGATTTACCTTAGAAATAGGAGTGTTTTGCAAACCTCATCAAGAGTTTGATGTTTACTTGCTAGTTTCGAGTTATATTAATAGATCCACATCATCTTCTTACATTATGAAAATCTGGCATGGCATTGCACTCGCTTCTTTTCTCTCCATAAGTGGAATTTATTTACTTACGTATGATAAAAAAACCACCATCACCCCCATCGCCAAAGATGCCTCAAAAGAGCATGTCCTAATAAACCAGAGATATCTTGACAATATAGACGATGGAAAAAGCGCAACTGAAATCAATTTAAAAAACCCAAATCTTCCACAAGAGGTTAAACAGTTTTTACAATATGAAGACCTACAAAATTCTGTGACAAGTTATTTTGAAAACCACTCAAGTCTTCCAAAAGAAGAAAAAGCAACAACTGCGAATGCAATCTATGCAAATATTAATAATCTCGAAACAAGGAATGAAATCATTCCTATTGAAGCGCTTAGCCTTAAACTGGCACTACTAAAAACAACCACAGAAGAATCTGAATACCCGGTACTTGCTAAAAAATTAACTGAGGAATACCAAAAGAAGATTTCAGCAGAAAAACCCGAAATTGATTACAACAAAAATGCCATTTATAAACAGCGAGAACGAGAGGTGTTGCGAGAAGTACAAGCAATGTCGCAGTACCCGGATGGCATGAGCCAATCCGAATACTTACGACACCGCTTACAATTACTTCGCACTGAAGTGTTTGAAGGTTCCGATTAACCCTTTTATAGAATCAAACCGAGAATCCAGTACAAAAGATTAAATCCCTTGTTGTAGTCTGCCTGGGTATCACTTTCAGATGCCTCCATGACCGTACCGCTACCATCGAGAATATTATCAACAAAGTCGTCGAGCTCTAAACCAGCTTCCTGAATATCGGCATTCTGGAATTGGATGATAGACGTACAATGGCTGTCATTCACGTCTCTGAAACGCGGGAAGTAGTAACCAAAATTATCTAACTGGCTTAAGTTACTAATCATGGTTTCGGTATCCTGATACCACAAATCCAATATCTTCTCTTTTCTTAGGTCAGCATTAGTCTCGGTGAAAATATCTTCGTAGAAACGCTCATAGGAATATCGCGGGAAATTAAAATCATCCCAAAAATGAGCATGACCCATACGATCATTGTAGTAGGTCTCAGAGAGTGCTTGGTTGATTGTTCCCAGATTGACATCATCAAGAGCCGGCAAACCGTCTTGTAGATAGTCAATTGGGTTTTCATCGCCATCATCCAGACCCCATGCGTTACGAATTTGGTTCGCTAAAGGCGCAGATGGATCACTCTCATTTAACGTCTGGTGGATTGGCCCAGAGTCATTAAACAAGAATGCTTTTCTTGGGTCGATATCACGACGAGTGGGATGATAATTAGTCAAGGCACCAACACCACCGGCACTACAACCCGTAATCATTAATTGGGCAGGTTTTTGTAAATTATTCTTAAGCCATGCTGTTACAGCACGTCCATTTCGTAGACCGTTGTGGTGCCAAACTAGTGGGTCCTCTTCGCCTGTTTCATCTTCATAGACTGCGACGGTATCACCGAAATAGATATCGCCCGTACAGTAGGGGACATAAACCAGATTCCACTTTTGTGTTTTGATGCGAGTCCATGGATTCAAGCGAAATACAAACGGGCTAACCAGGCTGGCTGACGGGTTAAGCAGACGCATGTAATTATCTGGGATACCATCCGGGTTTCTCGCGCCTAAAATGCCTTCTTGCCCACTGCAACTAGCGTAATCCCAACATGCTCCACCACCCTCATAGTAGATTAATGTATTACTACTACCTGCCACGCGATTAACAAAAAACTTATACGGTGAACCATTACCACAAACTGCACCAGTATCAGCGGACATTTGTACGGTTTGCCAGCTGCGATATTTTCCGGGACGGAATCCATCGTTGAAATTACTTGAATTTAAAAGCAAAGGATAGTCACCCTGCATTTGGTCTGCAGTGACCGGGTTATCCGCTTTTCTGGGTTTGACTAAATTTCTGAGTGTGGACCAAAAACCATAGTCACCCATCTCGGCATATGCCGGAGCGCTAATAAATGTAAAGAGTGTTAAAACAAGAACGGCTGATCTGAACATACTAATCCCCTTGAGTTGCGGCATTTATAATTCTATTTGTTGCCGGTTAAAGTTTAAGTATGCAATTCCTTTTGCTTACCTTTTAAGCATAACAAATAGTAATGATTTGTGTGAAAACTATGATTTACATTCTGGCGTTATTGTTTCCAGAATATTGCTAAGCTGTTGTTTTTTGTGTGCCAATTTCTGCACAGTCTGATAAAAGTCGGGCAAATGATATTTACAGGCTACCAACCAGCGATCAAATACAGGCACCTGCTTCCAGTAAGTAGATATCATCGCAAGATGTGCATTATTCAAGTCCTGGGCAAACCATTTGTCGTAACCATTAAAACCATTCCAATCTTGTTTTCTGTTTTGGTATTGAACTTGCAGATTTTTAAACAGCTCGTTCTTGACTGATAACTTTTGAGCCGGAGTGGTGTCTTGAGCATAGGCTTTCTTTAGCTCCCCACTAAAATCATCGATTAATTGATAAAACCCCAGGCGCCTGGAAAGGTATTCGTTATAAGTATCCAGCTTTTTGGGATCACTATCCCCAAGCCACTGACGTACACCCGCAATCGATACTGCAGTTGCAAATGCTTCATTGAATGCCGAGTCTTTTTTTAAATATAAAACCTGATGAGCCAGTTCATGAAAAATGGTTTCAGCTAACAAAATTTCTCCGCGATCACTCATAGTGCTTAATACAGGGTCATCAAACCAGCCCAGCGTTGAGTAGGCTGATGCACCAGCGATTGCGACATCATACTGTTGCTCCTGCTCATTCAAACTGGCGGCAAAATTTTCAGCATCTTTGTTCGCATAATAACCACGATAAGCGACACAACCAGCAACGGGAAAACACCAGGTCTTTGGCGACAATGAATATTCAGGTGTGACAATTACATTCCAGACGACATAGTCACGATCCAACTCCACATAACTGGTGTAGCTGTCGTTTTCTGGCAATCCCAATTGCTGCGTTGCGTATTCTCGAATTTCCAGTATACGTTCGAACAACTGCTTTTTTTCTTCGGTCGTTTCCTTGCTGGCAATTAATTCAGCGATTGGCTGTCGTGCCGACATCAGCGACAAATGGCCTTGCACACTTTGTTTATAATAGGAAAATGTCGAGCAACTGCTAAGGATTAGCGTTACTAAAATGATGATTAAAATCATCAAGATGAGCTTTCGTCGATGCGTATTCATTGCAGACAAGATACCATAGTGTCATGGAAATTTATCTAGTCGGCGGTGCTGTCCGCGATCGATTATTAGGCCGACCGGTTAAGGAACGTGACTGGGTTGTAGTCGGTAGTGATGTCGATGAGATGATTTCATTAGGGTATCGTCCTGTTGGCAAAGATTTTCCGGTTTTTCTACACCCAGAAACCAATGAAGAATATGCCTTAGCGCGCACCGAGCGTAAAACAGCGGCTGGCTATCATGGCTTCAATTTCCATGCCGCACCTGATGTCACTCTGGAAGAAGATTTAATCCGTCGCGACCTCACCATAAACGCAATAGCCGAAAGTGCAGACGGCGAAATCATCGATCCCTTTAATGGCCAGGCTGACATACAAGCGAAAGTGTTCAAGCATGTATCTGCAGCGTTCAGTGAAGACCCGGTCAGAATTTTACGCTTGGCCCGCTTTTCTGCGCGCTACTCAGATTTTAGTGTAGACCCAGCCACCTTGTCACTAATGCAAGAGATGGTCAGCTCTGGCGAAACCTCTGCGCTGGTTCCAGAAAGAGTATGGCAAGAGTTACACAAAGCACTAGCCGAGGACACACCAACAAACTTCTTACAAGTACTTAGAAGTTGTGGTGCACTAGAAATAATCTTGCCGGAAATAGAGCAACTGTATGGGGTTCCTCAACCGCCAAAGTGGCACCCTGAAATCGATACCGGCGTACACACAGAATTAGTGCTGGAGCAGGCAACAAAACTTAGCACTGATACTCAAGTTCGCTTTGCAGCACTGGTTCATGATCTGGGTAAAGGTACAACACCTGAAGACATTCTTCCCAGTCATCATGGGCACGAGCAACGTGGCTCACGCATGATCAAGGAATTGGCCGACCGCTTGCGTATCCCAAATGACTATCGTGATCTGGGTATGATCACTTCTCAATATCACACCCATGTGCATAAAGCGGCAGAGCTCAAAGCCAGCACCGTGGCAAAAACATTGAAGTCGGTTGATGCTTATCGCAAACCCGAAAGATTCGAACACTTTCTACTGGCCTGTGAAGCAGATGCCAGAGGACGAACAGGATTGGAACTACTGCCCTATCCACAAGCGGACTATTATCGAAAAGTATATCTAGCCGCATCAAATATCGATACAGACGATATGGACATGTCAGAAATGGGTGGTCAGCAGATTGCCACAGAAATCGAACGACGACGTGTTGCTGCAATAGCGAAAATCGACAAGCCAGCCCAGACGGCTAATTAACGACTAACAACGATTCCAGATAAGCTTGTATCTCCGGTGCTTCAACAGTTTTTGCGAAGTCCAGTATATCTTCACCCATGACTGGTTTATCAAGATCAAAGCCAGCATCGACTAACATCTTCACCGCCTGCAAATTTTTTTTACGAATCGCAAACACCATCGCAGTAAAACCCATTGGCCCCACTTCGTTGACATTATCGCCAGCATCAATACGCTGTTGTAATAGCTGCAGATCTTCCGCAGCCACAGCCGACATCACGGCCGGCATATTCTCTACTCCATCCTTAGCCCAGAATCCAACAGCAAGAATACCGAGTAAAAAAATTGCCATAATGTATAGATATGATTTTCCCATAGGATTAATAAAACAATACTAGCAACACTACGCCAAGTACTAGGCGATAGATAACGAATGGCAACATCCCCACTCGCTCCAGTAATTTAAGAAAGACATGAATACAAAGATAGGCGCTGATCGCTGATAACATAACCGCAAAAACTAGAGCGCCCCACTCAATAACTACCGATTCTACCCTCATACTCCAGAGTTGATACACAAGCGCTGCCAGTATCACGGGTATAGACATTAAAAAAGAAAAGCGTGCTGCTGACTGCCTTGAATAACCCATTGCAAGAGCTGCACTAATAGTAATACCGGATCTGGAAGTGCCTGGAATCATCGCTATCGCTTGAGCTACACCAATCAATAATACTTGCTTGAAGTTAAGATCACTAATTTTTCGCTGACCGCGACCATATCGATCAGCTAAAAACAGCACCACACCAAATACAATAGTCATAACAGCTATCACTATTGGTGACCGCGCATACAACTCAATCTGGGTGTGAAAAAGAGCACCAAAGACGATGGCAGGAATCGTGGCTAATACCACCAGACAAGCAAGACGGAAGCTTGGATTAGAACCATTGCCCGTCAATGTACTTAATGTACCTGTAACCATCTCGGACAACTGTTCTCGGAAATAGTACACAACAGCGATTAAAGTTCCAAAATGCACGGCAACATCAAACACCAATCCCTGGTCCTCCCAATTGGTTAACCATGGCACTAAAACCAGATGGGCAGAGCTGGATACCGGCAAAAACTCGGTCAGTCCTTGTACTACTGCCAGCACCAATATTTGTAGAAATTCCATGTTCTATTTATAGCTTATACGTCAGGTCTTTAAAATTGAAAGCACTAAATGAATGATCAAAATGTCGATTGATACCTAAAACTTTAAATCGCTCACCCATCTCGGATGGCAAGGTAAGTCTTTTCAACTGTTGCGAGAATTCCATTTGCTTTTGTTCATTATCACCCACGCATTGCAGGAACAGTTTATCGATGCCAGCGCCCAGTAAAAAATAGGCTTGGGTTGTATAACCCGACACCTCAAATCCAGCTTCCACAGCGGCTGCGGCAACCGCTGTAAAATCGACATTGGCGGTAATATCCATCAGACCCGGATACACAAACGGATCCTCCACTGCATGGTGACGATAATGTGCGAGCAAGGTACCTTTAGTTCTTTCCGGGTGATAATACTCTTGTTGTTGATAGCCGTAATCTACCAAAAGCACCACTCCTGATTGCAACACATTCGCCAGAGAAGTAAACCATGGCTGAAGGTTGGCATTCAGTTCGGATTGATAACAAGATGTTGGAGATGATATGGATAAACCCTCAACCTGCTTTGCGAGCTTTGTATCAGCAAGCTTTGGTTGCCAAACCAACCTGTCCTCAAAAACAACATAGCGTTCATAGATCTCACCTTCGTGTATTTCAAAGCAAGAAACCGGCATTGCATCCAGCACCTCATTTGCAACAACCATGCCTTCCATTGAAAAATCATCAAGAGTATCCAGCCAAGAAACACGCCCACCAAGCTCTGGCACCTTTTCTTCCAACAAATTTTTCTGCCGAAGCTTTAGCTCCGGACTGAGCTCAAGAATGAAATAATTTTTTGGTAAACATCCAAGCTCATCGAGCTGTTTTAGAATAGCTACTGCCAATACTCCTGAGCCCGCACCCACCTCAAGTATCGAGGCAATTGACCCAAACTCCTTGATTACTTCAGCAGCCTGATTGGCAATACACATTCCGAATAAGGGCGAAATTTCTGGGGCGGTAATAAAATCTCCAGTAGCACCAAACTTGGTTGCACCGGCAACATAATAGCCAAGGCCAGGCTGATACAACGCCATCTCCATATAACGTGAAAACGGGATCGATTCCGCTTGATTTATTTCTTCTACGATCAAGCTCGCAAGCTTTTCACTATGTGCTTGCTCAATGGCAGTTGGCTCAGGTAAGGTCTCAATCATTGGTGGACTATATCAGACTGACCATGCGAGATAATTTTGAATAAAGTAGTTTGTATTACCGGTGCAGCACGCAGAATTGGAGCAGTAATTGCTGCCACTTTTCATGCGGCTGGTTATAACGTTGTCATTCATCATAATCAGTCGGTAAAAGAAGCTGAAACGCTTGCGGAAAGTTTAAATAAGAAACGACCTGATAGTGTGATCACCATTCGCGCAGACCTCGTGACCAACTTCAGCGCCAGTGAGCTTATTAAAACCGTGGTAGATGCCTGGGGTCGCCTCGACGTGTTGGTAAATAATGCTTCTGCATTTTATCCTACCCCTTTTGGTGAAATTAAAGAGTATGACTGGGATATTCTGATTGGATCGAACCTTAAAGCGCCTACCATGCTGACCCAGGCGGCTGCTTCTGCCTTGGCTGAATCTGATGGCTCGATTATAAACATCGTCGATATTCACGCTGATAGACCGTTGAAGAACTATCCGGTCTACAGCATTGCAAAAGCCGGTTTGGTAGCCCTGACCAAATCGACTGCTAAAGAATTAGGGCCTGAAGTTCGCTGTAATGCAGTAGCACCTGGAGCCATCCTCTGGCCGGAACAACCTGATCATGATGCAGAGCATCAAGACATCATTGAGCGTACTGCCCTGAAACGTGAAGGCACGCCTGAGGATATTGCAAACACAGTTTTATTTTTGGCGGATTCTGCGCCTTATATAACCGGGCAAATCATCGCCGTTGATGGCGGGCGCACCTTACAAAGTTAAGATGTCTTAAGCTCAATCGAGAAGTTGTCAGCATCAAGATGTGCCGGGAATTTTTCTCTAAAACTATTCAGTTGCTGTTTGCTGATAATTTCAGTCGCTACAAATGCCTGGTTGGCAGGGTGGTCTATAATATGCTCGCCTTTGAAATCAACTAACATTGAATCACCTGAATACTCAAGATCGTTGCCGTCTTTTCCAATGCGGTTAACGCCAGCAACATAGCTTAAATTTTCCATCGCCCTGGCCTGCAGCAAGGTTCGCCATGCGTTAGTTCTAGGGCTGGGCCAATTAGCGACGCAAATCACCAAGTCGTATTCCAGCTCAGTATTTTCTAGCACCCGGTTACGCATGAATACCGGGAAACGCAGGTCATAACAAACAGTGAGCAGTATTTTCCAGCCTGCGAACTCTATTACCAACCGTTCATTGCCGGCTTGATATTTCTTATGTTCGCCTGCCATACGGAATAAATGTACTTTGTCGTAATGATGTGTGGTGCCGTCCGGGCAGACAAAGTACAGTCGATTGCTATAACCTTGCTCAAGGCGATGCACAACGCTGCCACAGATTGCAACGCCCGTACTAGCAGCAGTTGACTGCATCCACTCCAGAGTCGTCGCCGAATCATTCTCGGCAGCTAATTCAGCCTCATTGGTAAAACCGGAACTAAATACCTCGGGCAATACGACTAAATCAGAATCGCCCTTGAGCGCATTAATTTTTTCACCGAACATCTCACGATTAGCTGGCGCGTTATGCCAGTACAGTTCTGTTTGAATCAGGCTAACGCGTAATTCATCCATCTGATTTACTCAGCAGCTGCAGGAACCGGGAAACCGCGATCTCTCATTAAGGCATCTATGTTTGCATCTCTGCCTCTGAATGAACGGTAGGCAACTTCCGGATCAAGTGAGTTACGAGTAGCGAATAAATACTTAACCAGCCGTTTCGCCATGTTTTTATCATAGAAACCACCGGGTGCTTGAGCAAAAGCTTCCGCTGCATCAGCGGTCAGTACATCTGCCCACAAATATCCGTAATAACCGGTTGAATAACCCTCGCCTGAAAAGACATGACCAAAATGAGGTGAGCGATGCCGCATCACAATTTCTTCAGGCATATTGAGTTCTGCCAGAGTTTCACGCTCATACCGATCAACATCCAGTCCAGCGGGATCCATGGTGTGATATTTCATATCCATTAATGCCGAAGCCAGATATTCCGTGGTGGCAAAGCCTTGGTTAAAGGTTGACGCCTTTTTGATTTTAGCAATTAACTCAGCGGGAATGACTTCACCGGTTTCATGATGCTTCAGAAAACGATTGATGACCTCGTCAGTAGAGAGCCAGCGCTCAAGTAACTGCGATTGAAACTCGGTGTAATCACGAATACCACCATTCAGGCCGGGATAGCGAACATTCGATGATAACGAATGCAAGGCATGTCCAAACTCATGGAAAAACGTTTCTGCGTCATCCCACGAGATCAAAACCGACTCGCCTTCTGCTGGTTTAATGAAGTTTGAATTGTTTGATGAAAGCACCGTTTTTTGACCATCAAACGTTGAATGACTGCGGTAACTGGTTGCCCACGCTCCTGAACGTTTGCCTTTGCGCGCAAACGGATCCAGATACCATAAGCCTACGTGCTTACCACTGCTCTTGTCTGTCACTTCCCACACATTTACATCAGGGTGAAACACCGGTACTGAATTATCCTTAACCGGCGTGAAGTCAAAATTGAATAACTCGCCTGCCACATAAAATAATGCCTGGGTTAAATTATCCAGCTGCAAGTATTGTTTAATTTCATCAGAGTCCAACGCGTATTTATCACGCCTTACCTTTTCCGCGTAGTAGCGATAGTCCCACGGCTTTATTGTGATGTTCGCGCCTTCTGCATTGGCGATTGCCTGCATATCAGCAACTTCTTCTTCGACTCTGGCCAAGGCTGCTGGCCAAACCGCATCCATCAATGCCTGGGCACGCTCAGGCGTCTTCGCCATGCGATTTTCCAGTCGCCAGGTGGCGTAGTTCGGATAACCCAGCAATTGTACTCGCTCATGTCGCAAGGCAAGGATTTGAGCAATAACCGCGTTGTTATCAAACTCGTCTCCATTGTCGCCACGGCTGTAATAGGTCTCCCAGACTTTCTGGCGTAACTCTCGCTCATCTGAAAACGTCAGAAATGGTGACATCGACGACCGAGTATTGGTGATTGCATACTCGCCATCACGACCATTCTCGCTTGCGGTTTTCGCGGCCGCCTTTATAAATGAATCAGACAGACCCGCTAGCTGGTCGGAATTGATATAGGTTATGTATTGCTCTTCATCATTCAGAACGTTATTTGCAAACTGGGTATGCAATTGCGCCAGCTCTTGATTGATGTCCTTATAGCGATCTTTAGCTTCTCCCTCGAGCGTTGCTCCATTGCTGGCGAAACCGTCATAGCTCAACAATACCAGTCGTTGTTGATCTGCTGGCAGCGGATTTTTCAGACTATTGTCATAAACTTTCTTAACCCGTGCAAATAAATCCTGGTTCTGGGTGATGCTGGAAAAATAAGCAGACAGTACTGGCGCCATCTCTTTTTGTATTTCCCTAAACTCTGGCGAAGAAACATTGGAGCTCCAGATGCCGTAATAACTAAAAACACGATCCAGTTTGGGACCCGATCGCTCCATGGCTAAAATGGTATTTTCAAAAGTAGCTGGTTCAGGATTCGCTGCGATGGCTTCTATATCCAGCAGGTTTTCTGCCATAGCCTCTTCAAGTGCTGGCTTTAATGCAGACAATTGCATTTGATCAAAGGCAGGAACACCACCATAGGGTCCTTGCCAGACTTTTAACAGGATATTATTCGTTGGAGCTTCTGGACTCGGCATAGGCACACTAGTACAGGCAGTGAGTAGTAAGATAATTAAACAAGTGTGCAGGATTGATCGGCATTTCATAATGACTCCCGGATATATATTGATGCGTTAGTGCTGCTGCGCAGCTTTTGACAAAACAAACAGTTTCGCCATAACCATTTATGGCAATAGTCTAGCATCTGATCTCGACTTGAAACTACTCAGAACGATCTGATAACTATTTAATGATGATGACTCTGGCAGCATCCAGCCTCAATACTGCTGCTGTAAACGCCTGCTGCACAGCATCTGCTTTGGCTTCCCAGTGCTCTATCTCGTCTGCACTCACGTTTGGATTAACAGCTTGCAGGCTTTTCAATCGATCAACTTCTGCCCCCAGCAATGAACCCGCCTTTTCTTTAGCAGCATCAACCCGGGCAGTCATTTGCCCCCTGGCAGACTCTTCCGCCTCTTGAATTAAATCCACCAAAATCTCGCGAGTTTTTTTAATGATCTGACGCGAGGTTTTCTTGTTGACGATTTCAGTATGTTGATTGATTAACTTATGTGGCAGATGATCACTGATGTCACCTTTGCCATTTGCGACCAGTACACGCAACATCGAGCTCTCAAGATAGCGCTCGCACTGCAGTGATTGTTGTGCCAGAGGATCAATTACAAATAGACATTCCACCAATACCGTTCCCGGGTCCAACCCCTTGAGTGACAATGCGGTAAAAGCGGTATTACCCAATTCACTGGTCACCACCATATCGACTACACCGGTCAACATTGGATGTTCCCAGGTCAGGAAGTGAATATCATCATTGGTTAGTGCAGTTTCACGGTCCACCGTTACTGTCATACCATCTTCCAGCAACTCCGGGAAATTGGTTTGCAAATGCTCACCCGGGTGAAGAATCATTTTATCTTCACCACTCTCTTCGTGATCCACACCATAGGCATCAAAGACCACTTCCAGATATTCTTTCAGTGACGCTGGATCATCCAGTTCCTCACCCTGTTGCCGCAAACTCTCTGCAACCTGTGGACGACAAGAGTTATATTCCAGCAAACGGTCTCGACCCTGCTGGTGAGTGCTGGTCATCTCGGCGTGTAAGGTGCGCGTATCATCAATCAACGCCTGTTTGTGGGTTGCCGTATCGGCCAGCCCGTACAATAAATCCAGCACACGCTCTTGCATCTGCGAATAAATGCCATGTCCTTCTGGACAGGTATTTTCAAACGCATTCAAACCTAAGTGATACCAGTCAAATATTAGATGTTGCGCCGAGTTTTCAAGATATGGCACATGGATGTTGATCGTTTGGGTCTGGCCAATTCGATCCAGCCGACCGATCCGTTGCTCCAGCAAGTCCGGGTTATAAGGCAGATCAAATAAAATCAGGTGATGAGCAAACTGGAAGTTACGGCCTTCACTACCTATTTCAGAGGCAATCAATACCTGGGTACCGAACTCATGATCCGCAAAATAAGCGGCAGCTCGATCACGCTCGATAATCGACATCTCTTCATGAAACACAGCCGCGTGTAAACCACTCTTGACCCGTAATGCTTCTGCCAAATCCAGTGCCGTACCAGCGCTGGCACAAATCACCAATACTTTTTCCGGCCGCAAGGTTTTTAAAGTCTCATCCAACCATTCAACTCTGGGATCAATACTCATCCAAGGTGGTGTATCCGGTTGCTCTAACGCCTGATAAATTAGCTCCGGGCTTAACAGTAATTGTTGCTCGGTAAACTCGCCACCCGCGAGCTGCTTCATAATGGCAACGTATTCCTCAGGCTGAGGCATTGGATAAGCATGCAACTGACGTTCAGGAAAACCTTCAATTGACGAACGCGTATTGCGAAACAACAAACGACCGGTGCCATGACGGTCGAGCAAGTCATCAACGAGAAGATTAATAGCTTCTGGTCGTTGTTTGTCATCTTGTAATTGAGCAACCTTCTCATTATCAGCCCCAACTACAGCATTAAGTTGATCAATTTGAGCCTGGTCTGGCGCCGCCTCAAGATCCAGCAACATGGATATAGCGCTTGCCACCGGAGCAAACGCTTCTTCCTCATCAAGATAGGCTTGCAAACTATGGTAGCGATTGGGATCCAGTAAACGTAAGCGTGCAAAATGACTGGCGCGACCCAATTGCTCTGGTGTCGCCGTCAACAACAACACACTCGGGATTAAACCAGCAAGCCGTTCAATCGCCAGATACTCGATGCTCGGCTCGGTTTCTGACCACTGTAGATGATGTGCTTCATCCACAATCAACATATCCCATTCTGCCGCTTGTATTTCTGCAAACCGTTCCGGCTTACTGATTACAAATTCCAGTGAACAGAGCACGATCGAATCTAGTGTGAACGGATTACTATCCGGCTCGGTTTCCTGCATGGCTTCGCAACGTTCTTCATCGAAAATGCTCAAGCGCAAATTGAAGCGACGCAACATCTCGATCAACCACTGATGTATCAAATTCTGCGGCACTACAATCAAGACTCTACTAACCTGATCCGTTAGCAATTGATGATGCAGTATCAAACCCGCTTCTATGGTTTTACCCAGCCCAACCTCATCAGCTAACAACACTCGTGGTTGATGCCGCTTACTCACTTCATGCGCAATATACAATTGATGCGCCACCAGATCGGTACGCACACCAGTGAGCCCACGTATTGGAGAGCCGATCATTTGATCGCGTTGCAGCCGCGTGGCATACCGCAAATTGAATTCGTGATTTTTATCCAGCTGACCAGTTAATAAACGATCAACAGGACGATTGAGCTGAGTAGCGTGCTGTAACTCGACTTCAGACAAGATACGCTGCTCACCATCATCGGTAACACCAACATAGGCCAGCAAGCCGTCTTCCTCGCTGACCGTTTCAACCTTGATTGACCAACCTGATTCACTGGTAATCCGGTCACCGGGCAAGAATTGAATACGGGTCAGTGGCGCAGTGCGCCAGGCATAGGTTCGGACTTCTTCAGTAGCAGGGAATGCGACCTGTACGGTGCGCTCATCAACACTGAGAATAGTGCCAAGACAGAGCTCAAGCTCGGCATTACTTATCCAACGTTGTCCGGGTGTAAATTCGCTCAAAACTCTACTGCCGCGTTATCTGGCTGGCTATGGTAGTGGAAGGTGTTGAAGGTATAAAGGTTTTTAAGCAGTCTTTTCGGCCAACATGTTGGCTCTGACAGGATCCCAGTCTACGATTGAGGCTGGCTGCCAATCCTGCTTGCGCTGATACGCTTTCCATAAGGCCTTTAATGTTTGATTTTTTCCCGGACAAACCAATGTTGGCACCAATTCAGCCAATGGCTCAAGCACAAATGCGTATTTAAAAATTTCATCGCGTGGTAGTTGCAAGGAATCGGATTCAATCTGCAAATCTCCATACAACAATAAATCCATATCCAAAGTACGTGGATTGTTCTTGCGCCCATCTCGCTTACGTCCACAGTTGACTTCGATCTGTTTCATCACCCGCTGGATCCGGGTCGGTGTATCCTCAGTCTCGAATGCAACCACAAAATTATAAAACGGGTCACCCGAAAAACCGACAGCATCGGTTTCATACACTGAAGATAGACTCAGTTGACCGTATTCTTCAAACAGCGAACGCATGCCAGCTTTAATACTGCTGCGACGCCGTATATTGCTACCCACACTGACGTATGCCATTGGCATCAGTCGCGCTGGCCCCGCTCCAGAATAACGCCGACTGATTTTGAACCCGTCACTGCCCCTAGTTTTTGCAACTTAAGCCTGACCCAGGCAACGGAAAAATCTTTTTGTATCATATCAACTAAATCATTGGCGAGTTTCTCGACCAGTAAATCCTCGTTGCTTTCTACTCGCGCGACAACCCGTTTTGCGACCTCTTTGTAGTCGAGCGCGTCGTTAAGATCATCTGATTTTGCAGCAGGCGAGGTATCGGCAGCCATCTCTATGTCAAAAGACAGCTTTTGTTTTATTTTCCGCTCCCACTCAAACACACCTATCACACAACTTACTTGCAAGTCATGGATGAAAACTATGTCACTCATTCGCCTTCCTCTTCCAATAAAACGTTATCCAGTTCCAGCGCACTAATCTCACCGACACTGGTACCGATGATGCCACGTACATCGCCATACATGCCGGTGGTATTCGCAACCACGCGTTGTATTTGTTTATCTCGCTCATTCCAGATGCGCTGCATGGCTGTCTTCTCTTTATTCAATTGCGTCTGCATGGTGGAAAAAGCATCGACAATGCCTTCGACCTTTTGACGGAATTCATCACCGGAAAAGTATTGATACATCAATTCCACCTTGTCACCTTTACCGGCGCTGGCATTACGTGCATATTCCACCATCGACAATTGTTGCCGTAAGGCACTGGCGAGCGGGATGGCGGCCGCGACGCTACACACCCAAATACCGTTGATTTGACCAAAGGCCTCAATTTCTGGTGGCAAGACACGGCTAACCAGCACCGCAAGATTCGCTTTGGCTTCGCGTTGATCATCTTTTAATTTCTCTATCCATTTGGGCGACCAGTTTTTGGTATTTTTAGCCTCCCAAATGATTACACCGCAGGTCTGATTAGCATCATTGTTCACGATGTGAATAATGTCAGCTCCAGCCTTTCCTTTTTTAACTTCCTGTAGATTGTCCATGGGGAAACTGTGCTGCAAGCGCGATTCCAGGTTCTCTTCCAACACCTCTCCCTGGCTCTCCATTGAACCTTGTTGGACTTTGCGCAGTGCTTCTTTATGGCCACGCTCTTGCTCTTCCAGCTTGCGTTTGAGCTCCTGAACTTTTAAGTCATTGGTCTCCGCATATTGCTCGGTCAGACTGTGTTCGATTTTTTGCTTTTCGGTAGACAAGCGTCGTTCCAGCTCCAGATCCAGTGTTTTTTCTTTTTCTTCCAGAGCCCGCACTTGCTTACGCACCTCCAGCTCCTGCTTGGTCGCTTTTTCAGCAAGGTCTTTTTGCTCTTTCAACTGCTCTTGCATGTCGGCCAGCTGTAAATTGAATTGTGCGGTCACCTTCTGGGCGGCTCTGGTTTTCTCCAGCTCGATTTGCTCCTGATTATCAGCCTGCATTTGTTCAACCAGTTCAGATTCTATTTGCTGGCTTAGCAAAGCTTCAATTTCAATACTGGTAGCACATTGTGGACATTTTATACTTCTGCTCGACATACTATTTCCCGGGTAACTCAGAGGTGCCAGGTAGAAACTTGCCATTGGATAAAAAATAGCTGATTTGTTCCACCACCTGACGGCTGTTCATAATATAGGTATGACCATGACGAACTACAATGAAATCTCGCATTTCATCCAGCATGGTATTACTCACCGTCACTTTGCCATCGCTAGGTTCGTTAATGAATGCTGAAAACCATGGATCAGAACTCAGTTTACCAGCGATCACACCAATCTCGGCATTTACGGGTTTCAGACTATTAGGCACACTCTCTTTATGGGTGCCTAATTGACGACCCACCGGCCCTGAAAACATTCGATATAACTTCATCTTGAGCAACATGTCGGCCACCACGCTGCCGCGATTTGGTGGGCTGAGCATCACCACCCTGCCCAGTGATTCGATGACGTGTGTCTGAAGATAGTAACGCACCAATATCCCACCTAGAGAATGGGTGACAAAGTGTATGCGGCTGACACCCTTCAGCCGAGCCCATTGCAATGCAGGTTCTATTGCCTGTGCGGCTAATTTTTCTATTGGAAAATCCCGGGATGGATAAGACTTGTTATAAACCAGATAGCCTTGTTTGGTTAATTCATGCTCCAGCCGAAACATCGACCAGGCGGATCGACCCAACCCATGTAACACCACAACTGCATCGGTCATGCTTGAGCCTTGTTGTCTTTGTGATTTGGTAAACGGCGTGCAATGCGCACCAGTTGCGCTATTTCCAGTTCAATTGCCCGTCTTTTCTCGATCAGATATTGACGTAAATCACGCTTGCGTAAAAACAAAAAGAATACCCTCAGGCTGTCTTTGAAGCGCTTGAACTCCCCCTGATTTTTCAATAACACCATCGCCGCTATTATCAGGCTTAGTAAATATACCAACGGCCACCACGACCCAAAATAGCGATATACCAACCAGGTTTGCACGCCCCAAAACAGAGCAAACAAGCCCATACCGAAAATCATTTTGGCGGTATCGAACTGATCCCTGCCGCTCGCAACTTTGCTTGCGACCCAAGAGGTGAGATTGTAGGGAAGAATACTATTGAGCAACCCCCACAACATGATCGGAAAAATAACTAAAAACAGCCACAAACTGCGCAAGAAAAATAACAAGATCAGCATCGGTCGATACTGCACCCCCAAATGGTAATCACTAATACCACAGGTCTGGCACAGATTTTCAAATGCTTTGAGTTGCGAAATTAAAGATCTGACCCGGCTGTCATCATGCTCTGTCAGTGTTTCGCGGGTTTCCAGCAAATATTTCAATGACCTGAATTTTTGTGCCAGACCACGTTGATGATACTTGCCACGCCTGAAAGCAAAGAACTCTTCCAAGCGCCCTGCCAATTCTACGTCTTCCCAACTTTTCGCATTCAGCGTTACCTCAGCCAAAGCCTGTTGAATGCGCTTGGTCAACTTACGCACCGCCATTAATTCACTGGTTGCCGCTGGCATCTCCAGGCTGACTGGTTCACCATAATTGACCAACAAATCGCTTCTGAATTTTCCTTTATTACTAAAATTCAATCCTACTGGAAGTATCACAGGTGCCTTGCCATTTCTAGCTTGCGCACCTAGCGCCATACGAGCGGCACCGGTTTTAATCTCGTGCAAGTGCGGGTCAGAATGACTCTGCCCTTCAGGAAAAATCATAATTGCCTGATTCTGGTCCAGCAGCTCATAGACTTTGTTAAAAGAACCAGCATTACCTGAAGTATCTCCATCGGGATGATCATTGCGCCGATAAATCGGAACCGCGCCAATCCAGTTAAGCAAATACCGGAGCCACAGTTTTTTCCATAAGCCACTGCGTGCCAATGGCCTGATAAAGGTCTTGTTAGAGGCCTGTACTACCACCGGGTCGACCAGAGCGTTAACATGATTAATGCAAATAATAACGCCCTGATCTGTTGGAAAACGGCTTTCACCGGTAACCTCAAAGCGAGCGTAAAAGATATTGGTCACCCAGCGGCTCATGTGTCGCCAAATCGGCATAAACCAGGTGGTTTTGGCTGTTATTTGTGGCATATCGGGTGATTATAGGCAGGTAACTCCGCGATATCAGGCTGTTTTCAATAAAATCGCCATTCTGAGCAGCCAGCGCCCCGCGAATGCTTGTCCGAATGGGGTATATCTGTTAATCTGCGCGACCCTTGAATGTGTAGTTTTATAGCGGAGATTTAAGATGTCGCGTGTCTGCCAAGTAACCGGAAAGCGCCCTGTAGCTGGAAACAATGTTTCCCACGCTAAAAACAGGACCCGTCGTCGGTTTTTACCAAATTTACATTCCCATAAGTTTTGGGTCGAAAGCGAAAATCGCTGGGTTAAGCTACGCCTGAGCACCAAGGGTATGCGCATTATCGACAAGAAAGGTATTGATACTGTCTTAGCCGAATTGCGTGCCCGTGGCGAGAAAGTTTAAGGAGACATGAGATGCGAGAAAAAATAAGAATGGTATCAACTGCTGGCACCGGTCACTTCTACACCACCACTAAAAACAAACGAACCATGCCGGACAAGTTTGAACAGAAGAAATACGATCCGGTAGTACGAAAGCACGTCGCTTATAAAGAAGCCAAGATCAAGTAGTTTTTCAGACTACTCAAAAAATACCCGGTTTACCGGGTATTTTTTTGTCTGCGATATTAAGCCCGAATGCTTGCTAGAATCACCCTATGCCAGAATTACCTGAAGTAGAAACCACGCGCCGCGGTATCGAACCGCATATCAAAAACCAGACAGTTGACAAGGTCAGTATTCGCTGCCCAAAACTGCGCTGGCCGATCCCGAAAAGTCTTTACAAAAACCTACCCGGCAAAAGAATATTGGCGGTAGACCGGCGGGCAAAATATATATTAGTGCGTTTTGAGCACGGTAACCTGATGATGCACTTGGGTATGACCGGTAGCATGCGCATCTCACCAGCTACGCGCGAGTGGAAAAAACACGATCACTTCGCCCTGACCTTTACCAACAAAAAGCAGTTACGACTGCATGACCCGCGCAAGTTCGGCTCAGTACTTTGGTTTCGTGGCGCTGATGAAAAACACAAGCTGCTGGCCAAGCTGGGTCCCGAACCGCTAACAGACGACTTTGATGCGGATTATTTGTTTCAAAAGAGCAGAAAAAGGACCGCCACCATCAAACAACACATCATGAATAATCATGTAGTGGTCGGGGTAGGAAATATATATGCCTCAGAATCTTTATTTATGTCAGGCATACATCCAACCCGGGCAGCTGGCAGAGTCTCCAAAGCCCGGCTATGTGCTCTGGTCGACAACATAAAAATTATTCTGCAACGCTCAATAGAACAAGGCGGCACTACCTTGCGTGATTTTCTGAATGAAAATGGAGAACCCGGTTATTTTGCCCAACAGTTAAATGTCTATGACAGAGCCGGAGAAAAGTGTGTCGACTGCGACAGTAGTATTAAATCAGTGGCGCTTGGACAACGCTCAACCTTTTATTGCCCGGGCTGTCAACGTTAGTTTTCCACTATCGATAACGGTACATCGGCACGTGCCATAAACTTCTGCTCCAGTTTCAAATCAGCCATACACAGCGGGTTTGATTCCAACCAACCATTTGGAACACGCAAAGTTAAGGCATTTTCATGCCAACTCAAGCACAGCGTGTCGACATCCGGGTCGTTACGATTGCGACACAACAATAAGGCGAGCCGTAAAATCATACTCGGTGGTAACACTGAACGTCTCTGAGCTGCATTCAAATCCTCAAAGGCTAGCTGCGGAAACTTTCGCCGTTGTGCCAATACCAGAAAACCCAACAGATTTTGCTCCTGTTTGGAAAAGCCAGGCAAATCCGCATGCTGAATTAAATACGCACCATGCTTTTGAAAATGACTATGAGATATGGTTAACCCTATTTCGTGCAAGCGCGCCGACCAATACAACATCTCGCTGGTTTCATGCTCAAGCACAAGATTCTCACTGTTGGCCACCAGGCTGTTTACTACTGAAGCTACTCTTTTGGCTTGGGTTGCATCGACATTGAAACGTTCTGCCAAACTGGAAACCGATCGCTCTCTGATGTCATTGTGATGCAGTCTACCCGCCAGGTCGTAAACCACACCTTCGCGTAACGCGCCCTCGGCAATATTCACTTGATTCAGATTAAAAGCATCAAACAAAGCTTCCACAATAGCGACACCACCGGCAAACACCGGGCGTCGTTCTTTTTCCAAGCCATTGAGTGTCACCTTCTCGATATCGGTCTCGGACAGGAGATGTTGCTTGAGTTGCTGCAAGCCATCTCGAGAAATACCATATTCTGACCAGCCATGCTGTCGCAATACCTTTGCAATTGCCTTAAATGTACCGGACGCACCAATCGCCTCAACCCACTCACGACTGGTATAACTGTCCAGTACCGGCTGTATTTCCAACAAGGCAGCGGTGCGGGATTTTTCCCAGCCGCTAGCACTTAACTGCCCGTTGTCCAGGTATCGTATTGACATACTGACGCAGCCCATATGTAGACTCTCGGTAATCTCGGCGTTGAAGTTAGTGCCGAGAATCAGCTCGGTGCTGCCGCCGCCAATATCCATAACCAGTCTGCTTTTGGGTTGGGTGGGCAAGGTGTGCGCAACACCCAGATACAGCAGCCTCGCTTCCTCGCGCCCCGAAATAACATCGACCGGATGGCCGAGTAGCTCTCTCGCCTGACGCAAGAAGTCGCGCGAGTTCGCCGCCATGCGCAAGGCATTAGTACCCAAAATCCTGACATGCGTGGTTGGTAAGTGAGAGATTCTTTGACCCATACGTGACAAACAAGCCAGAGCTTGAGACTGTTTTTCCGTGGTTAATTGATTATTACCATCAAAGCCTGCCGCTAGCCGCACCATTTCTTTATGCTTATCAACTATTTGCAACTGATCTTCAGCAATCGTCGCGACTAACAGATGAAAACTGTTCGAGCCCAGATCTAATGCCGCATAGGTTTCTTGTTGATTATTTTGCAATTTGATCTCAGCCATGTGATCAGTATAACAGTTGACTTTCACACTCTTGAAAAACGTCACTGGAACAGATCAGTGTCGCTGCGTAGAATCAAGACATGCTCCGGAATCCGCACAACAGCTCAGAGAATAAGCGCAGTCTATTAGTACGCCTGTCTTGTTATCTGCTGCTACTTGGGTTCATGCATTCAGCTACGGCTGAAGAATCGTTCGCTGATGAAAGCTATCGTAAAATGAATAACAGCCTGCAATCTTCCGCTGACTGGCTGGACAATATCTTTCTGGACAAACGCAGTGACGAAGAAAGCGCCAGCACCCGACTAATTGTTCGCCTCGATAATGAATTGATTGAAGGCGAAGGCGTGAATAATGATGTTGCGTTGCGTGGCAAGATTGTTCTGCCTAATTTAAATCGACGCATCCGACTGATCTTTGAGGGTGACCCTGACTCCAGTGACCCCACCGGCTTACAGCAAGACGAAAACTCAACTTCGGCTATTCGCTTTCTTATTCGTGAGAACTTACGTAACCGTCTCAACTTTGATATCGGTGGTCGCGGTGGTTTAAATAACCCGCGCCTGTTTACGCGTTTACAGTATCGCTACCAGCAGGATTTTGGCAAAACCAATTTACGCTATCGTCCGACCATCATTTGGGATACCGATCGGCAATGGGAAGGTTATTTACAATTTGACGTTGAGCGTCGCTTCAAAGAAAAGTATTTTTTACGCATGAGCACCATTCCGAGTATTCGTGATACCGAACCTGGTTGGGAGCTGGAACAAAACTTCACGCTCTATAAAGATCTCGGAAATGACCGCTATATGGCTATCGAATGGATGAATGACCTTAAAAGCGAGCCTGATTTAAGAGTCGATGGCTCCTATTTACGCTTTCGTTTCCGTCGAGAAGTATGGAAAAAGCGTTTATTTATGGAGCTTGGACCCGGTATCAGGGTGGTTGACGATAATGATTTACGCCCACAACTGGATGCTTATCTACGTTTCGAGTTACTATTCAGTAATCATAAGAAACCGGTCAAAAAGACCAAAGAGATGAATCAGGGTGAGCAAAATTCTTCCACAAGGAATCGCTGAATCGGTCGCTCAGGCACTCACTGAAGATGTAGGTGCAGGAGACGTTACCGCGAATCTGATTGAGCGTGGCACCAATGCGCAAGCTACTGTCATCACCCGTGAAACCTGCATCTTATGTGGCACCGAATGGTTTGATGAAGTATTTCGACAGTTAGACCCCACCATCACCGTAAACTGGCAACAACAAGATGGTGATCACTGTCAACCAGACAGTCAACTCTGCTCGATACAGGGAAATGCACGGAAAATTCTGACCGGAGAAAGAGCTGCATTGAACTTTCTACAAACCCTCTCGGCAACAGCGACGACCACCCACGCCTATGCCAGTGAACTGAAAAACTTTAATACCGAAATTCTCGACACGCGCAAGACGATACCGGGCTTACGTCTGGCACAAAAATACGCCGTTACTGTCGGTGGTGGCAGCAACCACCGTATTGGTTTGTACGATCAG
>CALISW010000042.1 GCA_938041655.1 uncultured Thiotrichales bacterium
TGTCATCAAGGTTCGTGACAAGGTTTGATTTACAGAAGTATTAATCGCCTCATCGGTTGAAACGCGGCGCATACCACGGAAATTTTCACGAATTCGATCAAATACAACAATGGTGTCGTTAAGTGAGTAGCCAATAACCGCTAGAAAAGCAGCCAACACAGTCAAATCAAATTGGTACTGGGTGATTGCAAAAAACCCGAGTGTGATCATGACATCGTGCACCAACGCAATGATCGCACCCAACGAGAAACGAAACTCAAAACGCAATGCCACGTAGATGAGGATTCCTAGCAAGGCCCATAGCATTGCCATACCACCTTGATCACGCAGCTCATCTCCGATTTGAGGACCTACAAATTCAATTCTGCGCTTGACCGCATCATTATCTGAAGCAGCTTTCAGGCTATCTATAATGGTATCGCCCAGTACGGCTTGATCTATGCCTTCTATTGGTGCGAGTCGAATCAGGACTTCTCGAGACGAGCCAAAATACTGCACTTTGGCGTCGTAGCCCTGCTGCTCCAACACAGAACGTATCTGATCAAGATCTGCTGCTTGACTGTAACCAACCTCAACAACCGTTCCGCCAGTAAAGTCGATACCAAAATTTAGACCCCGACTAATTAATGCGAAGAGAGAGATCAACAACAATACGATAGAAAAAACGATAGCGATATTACGCTTGCCCAGAAAATCAATGTTCAGACCTTGCTTTAAAATTTCCATGTTATATCGCCAGTGCCTTGCCGCGCTTGCGACCATATATAAGATTTGCGAGCACCCGAGTGACCACAATTGCTGTAAACATTGATGAAAGTATGCCGATACTCAAGGTAACAGCGAAGCCTTTGATTGGGCCGGTTCCAAACACAAACAACACCAAAGCAGCAATCAAGGTTGTTATGTTTGCATCAGCGATAGTTGAAAAGGCTTTAGCATAACCACTGTCTATTGCCGCTTGTGGTGATTGCCCGGCACGCAACTCTTCCCGTATACGCTCAAAAATCAATACATTAGCGTCTACCGCCATACCAACCGTTAAGACTATGCCAGCAATACCAGGCAAGGTTAACGTTGCCTGCAACATAGAAAGCACCGATACGATTAATACAAGGTTCAGACACAGAGCAATGTTGGCTATGAAGCCAAAGATGCGGTAATAAATGAACATAAAAATAACAACCAGTACAAAACCGTACATAACCGATTTAAAGCCCTGCTCAATATTAGCTTGACCAAGACTTGGTCCAACCGTGCGCTCTTCAACAAAAGTCATTGGTGCAGCCAAAGCTCCGGCACGCAGCAGCAACGCTAAATCTCTTGCTTCATCGGGTGAATCCAACCCTGTGATTTGAAAGTTCTTATATAACTCGGATTGTATGGTGGCTACATTGATAACTTCAGTCTTGGTTCTACCATCGGGTAGCTTTTCAATAAATACGCTAGCCATCGGACGACCGATATTAGGTGCGGTGAGGCGGCTCATTAATTTAGCGCCTACACCATCTAAGGTTATAGAAACATTCGGGGTGCTGCTTTCGCTATCAAAACCGGAGGCTGCATTAATAATGTGTTTGCCGGAGACAAGATCTCGTCGTTTCAACAAGACCGGATTGCCTGTTCGATCCCTATAGATCTGAGAACCTGATGGTATTACACCACTGCTGGCAGCAGAATATGGATCGGCCTCGACATCAACCAGCCGAAACTCCAGTGTTGCCGTTGATCCAAGGATCTTTTTAGCATACGCCGTGTCCTGAATACCGGGCAGTTCTACTACAATGCGTTCGAGCCCCTGTTGTTGTATCACCGGCTCTGCAACACCCAACTCATTAACTCGCTTGCGCAGGGCCGTAATATTTTGCTTTACCGCAAAGCGCTTAACTTCCTGCAAACTGGTGTCTTTTGCTCGGGCCAGAGTCTCACCTGTATCACTACTGGTAAATTCAAGGTCGGTGCCCAACTCACGAACTAAAAGATCAACAGCTTTATCCTGATCTGCCGGATTACGATATATCACCTTTACCGATGAATCATCATTGGTAACGCTCTTGTACTTGATCTCGGCGCGTTGCAGAGCGGCCTTAATGTCATCGACATTGTTTTTGAGCGACCTGGAAATAACATCTTCCATATCAAGCTGCATCAAAAAGTGAACACCACCCCTCAGATCCAGGCCGAGATACATAGGCTTGGCGTTAAATGACTGTAACCACCCTGGAGTTGTCGGAGCAAGGTTCTGAGCAGTTACAAATCGAGACCCCAAGGAGTCTAACGAATCTTTAACCGGTGTAAACACATCCTGCTGATCATCTAGTGAGTTAAGACGTACGAGCATGGATTTATCATTACGCTCGATCGACTTGATGCTTACCCCACTTTCTTCAATCACGCTGCGAACACTTTCCTCTCTGGCAACATCAATCACCGATCCTTTATCTGCGGAAATTTGCAACGAAGGATCTGCAGGGTATAAATTGGGCGCTGCGTAAATTAGAGCCGTGACCACGACCACCAGGATCAGGATGTATTTCCAAAGAGGGTTATGATTCATAGATAGTTTGATTAACCTTTAAATGTGCCTTTAGGCATGACGGCATGCACCGCATGTCGTTGTATTTTCATTTCACCGTTAGATGAAATTTTCAATTGAATAAAATTATCATCGATATCGGTGACTTTCCCGAGTATCCCACCACTGGTTACTACTTCGTCACCTTTTGTTAGTGAGGCGACCAAAGCTTGATGCTCTTTTTGACGCTTTTGTTGTGGGCGTATCATCATGAAATACATGATCAATATCAGCGGTAAGAATATAACGAACGAACCCCAACCTGATGCGGCAGGTCCTTCAGCGGCATAGGCACTACTAATGAAAAATTCCATGGTCAGTCTCCGGTCATTATTACGGCGGCGTATTATGACATAACAAAGAGGGAATACTAGCTGCTTTCGCCTTGTAAGGCATGGAAATTGTTAACATATTCCTGCAACTTCTGATCCTCAATTGCCGCTCTTAGTTCACGCATCAGTTGCTGATAGTAAAATAAATTATGGATGGTGTTGAGTCTTGATGAGAGTATTTCGCCACACTTATCAAGATGACGTAAATACGAGCGGGAATAGTTTTTACAGGTATAACACTGACAATCCTCATCCAGTGGCCTGGTGTCATGTTGGTAGCGACTATTACGTATTTTTATCACACCCTTTTGCGTATAAAGATAGCCGGTGCGAGCATTTCTGGTTGGGATTACACAATCGAACATATCAATTCCAGCTTGAACAGCCGCCACTATATCTGCGGGTTTCCCAACCCCCATTAAATAGCGAGGTCGCTCAAGTGGAAGATGAGGCAAAGTCGCCTTCAGGACCATTTCCCGCTCATCTTTGGGCTCACCAACAGACAAACCGCCAATAGCGTAACCATCAAATCCGATCTCTCCCAAGCCAGCTGCCGATTCCGCACGCAACTGTTCATGCATACCACCTTGCACAATACCAAATAACGCGGCGTTGTTATCTGCATGTGCTTGTTTACTTCTTTGCGCCCAGCGCAAAGAAAGCTGCATTGATGATTCTGCTTCTTTGTAAGTGGCCGGGTAAGGGGTACATTCATCAAAGATCATGACAATGTCACTGCCCAGCTCGCGCTGCACCTGCATTGAAATTTCCGGTGTGAGCTCAACCTTGGAACCATCAACAGGGGAACTGAATATGACACCCTGCTCTGAAATCTTGCGCATCTCGGCCAGGCTGAATACCTGAAAACCACCTGAATCCGTCAGGATTGGACCCGACCAATGCATAAAGTCATGCAAGGTCCCATGCGCCTGAATGATCTCCGTTCCTGGTCTGAGCATCAGGTGAAAAGTATTACCTAGAATGATCTCGGCACCAATATCAACGACCTCTTCAGGCGTCATACTTTTTACTGTGCCGTAGGTACCAACCGGCATGAAAGCGGGTGTTTCTACCCTACCTCGTTCAAACTCCAGTTGGCCACGCCGAGCTTTTCCATCTGTAGTATTCAGTGAGAATTTCATGAGGATTTTTTATCCAGCAACATAGCATCACCATAGCTAAAAAAACGGTACTGATTATCGATTGCGTGCTGGTAAGCCACCTTTATTTCTTGCATACCAGCAAAGGCAGAAACCAACATCATTAAAGTAGATTTGGGCAAGTGGAAATTGGTAATTAATCTATCCACGACCTTGAAATCATAACCGGGCTTAATAAACAGGTTCGTCTCATCATCATAAGGTAGCAATTCACCTGAACTGGCTGCAGTCTCAAGACTTCTCATCACAGTAGTACCAACAGCCACCACTTTTCCACCCACTGCTTTAGCGGCGTTAACGGCATTTACAACTTCCTGGGTCACCTGAGCTCTCTCAAAATGCATTATATGCTTTTTTAGATCGTCTACCCGCACCGGCTGAAATGTTCCCGCACCAACATGTAAAGTGAGCTCGGCCAGGCCCACTCCTTTGTTTTTTAAGACTCCTAACAAAGATTCATCAAAATGTAATCCAGCTGTAGGCGCTGCGATCGCTCCAGCTTGCTTGGCATAGACCGTTTGGTAACGCTCTTGATCATTTCCTTCATCAGCTCGTTCGATATAGGGGGGTAAAGGTATATGCCCATGCATAGAAAGCACATCCATCCATTTGGCTGAGGTCAATTCAAGTATGAACAAGCTATCTCTGCGCTCGAGGACTTTAATCATATAATCATTCACCATAAGCAAACTACCCACTGGCGGTGACTTACTAGCACGCACATGGGCTGAGGTAATATGAGCACCTTCAATTCGCTCGATGAGAATTTCAATTGCACCACCGGTAGCTTTCTTGCCAAAGAGTCTGGCTGGTATCACACGGGTATTATTAACCACCAATAAATCACCCTTATCCAATTCGTTCACTAAATCCGAGAATACAAGATCTTCAATGCTGCCCTTTGTAGATAATTTAAGTAAACGACTGGTGACTCGTGCTGCAAGTGGATATTGTGCAATCAGCTCGGTGGGTAACTCAAAATCGAAGTCATTAATATGCATGCTATATAAGCTGAGGACGCAATTGATTTAATGCCTCAGTGAAGTAATTTCGCGTGAATTCTATCAGCTCATTGCCATGTTCGTGGAATTCATTAAACTAGCTGTCTGTGCCGGGATGGCGGAACTGGTAGACGCGCTGGATTCAAAATCCAGTTTCCTCACGGAAGTGCGAGTTCGATTCTCGCTCCCGGTACCAACTTTTCTATAGTAATCAATCACCTGTGCTAGTAACCCGGCTTGTCTGGTAACTATTATGTGACCTGTGCATCGGCTTTTTATCGGGTTTTTTGATGAAATAGGACTCAGGATTTCAGAGTCAAAATACAAGACATGCCCTTAGTTAGAGTGCTTGGGCAAAAGTCGATAAAAAGCATAGCCTTTATGACACTAACGACAGAAACAAAGTCGATACAAAACCACCAGCCCCCATTGGCATTAATAGTGCGTATTCTGGATTCGTTGGCTATTGGCATCGCGCTTTATATTACCACTCAGATTCTCGGTGTTGAATGGTCGCGCATACATGCATTTTACGCCATGGTGGGCATCTTGATGATGCAATTTTTTGCTGAGTTTCTGAATCTTTATACTAACTGGAAATTGGGTCACTCGATAACGCTGGCACTAGAGGCGATAGGCGTATGGGTAAGTACCTGCCTGTTTATGCTGGTATTTGCGCTCCTGTTCGACCAGGACCTTGAAGGCTTGTATCTAACTCTCGCAACCCTTTGGGTAGCGATTAGCTGTGTGAATCTTGGCATCGTACGAATTTTTCTTAATCAATTAATCAAGTACCTCAGAACTCACGGAAAAAATATCAAACGAGTAGCATTGGCTGGAGGTGGGCCTCTGGCAAATTATGCGCAGATACAACTTAACAATGATCCCTGGACGGGTTACGACATTCTGGGGATTTATGACGACCGCTCAGATGTGCAATTCAAACTCAGCCAAACCGTCAATAACAAAAGAAAAATGGATACCATTAAAGGTGTCTCAAGTGAAGGCCAACAGCTGCTTGGGAAATTTCCTGACATGTACCAGGCGGCCAAAAATGGAGAGATAGACACGGTATTCATCACCTTACCAATGCGCGCCGAGTCGAAAATATTCGAAATTTTGCATCACTTGTCTTCTACCACGGTTGCCGCGTACATTGTCCCTGATTTCTATTCGATCGATAGTCACTATTCACAACTGAAGAATGTGAACGGTATGCCTGCGGTGAGCATTTACGAAAACCCCGTCACCGGCCTCAAAGGAATCGTCAAGCGCCTTGAAGACATCGTCTTGTCGATTTTAATTTTAATTCTAGTATCGATACCAATGTTGATCATCGCCTGTGCGATTAAACTGACCTCAAAAGGACCCGCCATCTTTAAACAAACACGCTATGGTCTCGATGGCAAACCAATTCAGGTATGGAAATTTCGCTCAATGAAAGTCATGGAAAATGATGACTCCAAAATCATACAAGCCACAAAAAATGATCCGCGTATTACTCCATTCGGTCAGTTCATGAGAAAAACATCACTCGATGAATTACCACAATTTTTCAATGTTTTGTTGGGTGATATGTCGATCGTTGGACCAAGGCCACACGCCGTCGCACATAACGAGGAATATCGTGATTTGATCGAAGGCTATATGTTACGTCATAAAGCCAAACCGGGTATCACTGGCTGGGCACAGATTAATGGCTACCGTGGTGAAACAGATACAGTCGATAAAATGAAAGGACGTGTTGATTATGATATTGAGTATATTCGCAACTGGTCGGTTATTTTTGACCTTAAAATCATATTTTTGACGATCTTCAAAGGATTTCGTGACGCCAATGCATACTAGACATCCCTTTCAAGCTAGACTGTCCTGATGTCATTATCGATTCGTATTGGGGTTGTCGGGACCGGCTTCATTGCCGGCAGTTTGATACGCCTGATACAAAGCAAGCAAAACTATAAACTCACAGCCGTGTTGACGCGTCGTGATATCACGGGGAACCCTGATTTTCCCGGATCTGAAATCGCCACCAATTCGATCACCGAATTTATTGATAAAGTCGATCTCATTGTCGAATGCAGTGGCACCGTAAATCACGCTACCGAGATCGTCAATGCTGCTGTTGAAGCATCTCTGCCAGTAATCACCATGAACTCTGAGTTTCATACCACTACCGGGTCTTACTTTGCCGACAAGCTCTATTTATCTGAGGCTGAGGGTGACCAGCCAGGCTGTATTGCCGCACTGTATGAAGAATCTATTAAAATGGGTTTTACGCCATTAGTGTTAGGGAATTTCAAAGGTTTTTTGAACACCAACCCCAGCATGGAAGACATGCAACACTGGTCAGAAATTCAGGGCATAACCATCAAACAAACCACCTCCTTTACTGATGGTACCAAGGTGCAAATTGAACAGGCTTTCGTCGCCAACGGCCTGGGTGGCACCATTTTAGAAACTGGCCTGACCGGTCCCAAATCTGATGACTATGTCGCTACCGCAAAAGATCTGGCTAAAACTGCGGATGGGCTCGGACTACCAGTCTCCGACTACATAATCTCAGATACCGGCTTACCAGCTGGTATTTTTATTGCCGCGAAACATAACAATCAGGAACATAAAGCTCTTCAATACTACAAATTGGGCGAAGGCCCTTATTATGTTCTGACCAAAAATTATCACCTGTGTGCCTTTGAAATTTTAAAAACCGTGGATAGATATCTATTAGGGCTACCGCCCCTTTTAAATAATTCAACTTCACCCAGCGTTAGCATTGCCAGTATCGCCAAACGAGATCTCACACCAGGTGAATCGATCGTCAGTGGCATCGGAGGCTTTGAAGTGCGAGGTGAAGCCATATTACTTGCTGATAACACAACCCATGTACCCATTGGTATACTGGAAAATGCCACCGTTACCCGCAAGGTAGAGGCTGGTAGCATGCTTACTTATGAAGATATAGAACTTGAGCCTTCTAAGGCACTGGATATTACAAAAAAACTATTCGAATAAACGTAATGACAACCACCAAACCACAAGACATCAAAAACACAGGATCGTTGATTTCCTGTGTTTCTTACTCATAACAATGCACTCAATAAAAATAGGGATGGTTGGCAGCGGCTTTATCGCACGGAATTTTGCCGCGATGATACAACAGATGGGTGGCCATCAATATAATATCGTGTCCATATTAACCCGACGTGAGATAGGCTCGATTGGAAATTTCCCCTATGAAGAAAAGCTCACCAACTCCAGCACTGAACTAATCGATAAATCTGATTTGATACTTGAATGCAGTGGTGACGTCATTCAGGCGACCAAAATTGCGATCGAAACTTTTGAAGCAGGCTTGCCATTACTTACCATGAACTCGGAATTTCACGTCACTACTGGCTCATATTTTTCAGATAAGGGTTACTTGAGCGAGTGTCATGGAGACCAACCCGGATGTATTGCCGCCTTAAAAGAAGAAGTTGAGTTGATGGGTTTTAAGCCGCTTATATTGGGCAATTTCAAAGGATACCTCAATACCAACCCGACCAAAGAAGATATGACATATTGGGCTAAAAAACAGGGTTTTACGGTCAAACAAACCACTTCATTTACTGACGGCACCAAAGTTCAAATCGAGCAAGCATTTGCAGCGAATGCACACCATGGCTCAATTTTTGAAGAAGGACTGCTAGGCCCCAAAACACATGATTTTGTTCAAACAGCGCAAGAACTGGCTGCAAGAGCCGATGAATCAGACCAACTCATCGCAGAATATATTATTTCAGATAGCCCACTTCCATCGGGTATATTTATTGTCGGCAAACAGCACTTTGACCAACAACAAGCTCTGGCTACTTACAAACTGGGCGATGGACCCTATTATGTTTTACACACAACTTATCATTTATGTTCGTTTGAAATATTAAAAACAATTAACCGTTATCTATTAGGCCTGCCTCCTCTATTGAAAATAGATAAAAGCCCAAATATTAGTGTTGCCGCGATTGCAAAAAAACAATTGGATAAAGACCTCAGAATAAATTCCGCAATTGGCAGCTTTGATTGCAGAGGCAGCACAGTATTTGCAGAACAACATAGCTCACATGTACCAATAGGCATATTGGAAAATGCGATTATTAAAAGAACAGTGGAACCAGGTCAGATCATTACTTACGATGATGTCGAGCTGGAAGAATCCAGTGCCTTACATATCAGTCGTGAAATTTTTGAAAAGTAGTGAAAATATGGAAATTATTAAAACGAAAATACCCGACCTATTATTACTACAGCCGAAAGTCTTTGAAGACGATCGCGGCTATTTTCTAGAATCCTGGAACCAAGCAACCTTTCAGTCTCAAGGACTTGATATTAATTTTGTTCAGGACAATGAAAGTCAATCCAGCCGTGGAACTCTGCGAGGAATTCATCTGCAAGTTGCACATCCACAAGGCAAACTTGTACGTGTGACCCAAGGTGAAGTTTATGATGTCGCGGTTGACCTTCGACCAGAATCACCAAGCTGTGGCGAGTGGTCTGGATTTACTTTGAGTTCAGAAAATAAATCACAACTCTGGATTCCTCCGGGTTTTGGTCATGCATTTCTGACAATTTCAGAAACAGCGACTTTCAATTATAAATGTTCAGAATTATATTACGGGGATGACCAATATACTTTGGCTTATGATGACTCTGCAGTGGGTGTTGAGTGGCCACTAAAGAAAAATGAACTTAAACTATCTGAAAAAGATAGTGAAGGCTGGTCTTTAGATAAAGTTCTCAATCAAATCAAGCAACAAAACCGATAAAAACTACCCGGTTCGATTGATGGGTGTAGGACGCCGATTGATCAATGAATCTGCTGGTGAACCACTGATTGCCTGATCATTACCACTTGAAAAAGCCAACTTGTATTTACCAATAGCTATGATGTCGCCTTCTACCAACTTTACTGATGACTTGATACGCTTATTATTCAAGTAAGTACCATTAGTACTCCCCATATCCTCAATATAATAACTCTCACCATTCTTGACGATATGGAAATGCTTACTGCTAATGGTACGCTGATTGATAATAATGTCGCAGATAGGACTTCTACCTACTACAACCTCAGACTTTTCAAGCGGCTCTATGCTAACGATCTTGCCCTTTAAGGTCACTAACAGCGAACCCTCTTTCTCATCTGCACCAACTCCGGCAGCCGGTTTTTTGTTGCGGTAGTTCTTGCGTTTGTTGTACGGCATCCATTGCAAGTCTTCGAGTGCCAGGTTGAGAACATTTTCATCAACCACATCATAGTCCTGCGCAAAGGCAACCAGTAACGCTGTATCACACAAGGTATTGATCAATCGTGGAATACCACCCGTGTATTTGATGATAGTTGGTATCAATTCATCTTCAAACAAGTCTGTAGGCAACTGCATACGCTTGGACACGCCGTACGAAAGAAACGGCTGTTTTTCCTGAAGCAGATTAAACTTGATGCCGGACGCAATTGCCAAACGATGGCGAATATACGAACGCACCTCATCAAAACCCAGACCTTTTAGATGGAATCGTAAGCGTATGCGCTGAAACAGTTGCTCCATTTCCGGAGATAACAATTTATCCTTGAGCTCGGGTTGACCGACCAAAAAGATATTCAGAATTTTTTCGCGATTTGAATCAAAACCCGAGAGCAATCTGATTTCTTCCAACACTCTATTACTCAGGTTTTGCGCTTCATCAATAAT
>CALISW010000043.1 GCA_938041655.1 uncultured Thiotrichales bacterium
GAAGGCAGAGCTGTTCAACAACAGAGTTCGGTTCAATGGTGCGATCTTCCAGATGAATATCGAAGACATTATTTTAGATTACCTTCCTGACCCGGTTAACAACCCGCAATTTGTTGAGGTGTTCAACTCAGGTGAAGCAGAGATTAACGGTCTCGAGCTGGATGTATTGGCAGCAGCGACTGACAACCTGACCATCGGGTTCAACGCTGCATTCCTTGATCATGAGATTACCAAAGCCATCTTCCCTGATGGCACTGATAGAACTGCTACCACCGAACTGGTCTGGGCACCTGAAACCGCCTACAGCATCTTTGCTGATTTTGATGTGCCTGTCTCGTTAGGCACACTGCAATTTCACCTCGACTATGCCTGGCAAGATAATCAACTGGCGCTGGCCAATACCAACTTTGGTCGGGTAGAAGTTGAATCATTTGGCTTGATGAATGCGAGAGTTAGCTTGTCAGATGTAGAGATTGGTGGAGGCTTGTGGGAGTTTGCACTGTGGGCAAGAAACGCCACTGATGAAGACTCAATCAATTACCGCATTGGTGCCACCTCAGCTACCTTCCTGCAACCTCGTACCATCAACGCAGGTATTACCCTCGAGTTTTAATCAAGTACAACACTCAAAAAAAGCCAGCTTCTTCTTGAAGCTGGCTTTTTATTTGCATAAAATTCTTCAACTACTGCAGCAGTGCTTCTACTGCTGCGAACAACTCATCATCACTGTTTGAGCCGATCAACACTTTTCTTAATACCCCCTTCTCATCAAGTATAAGATAAGTAGGCATTCCAACCATACCCATACTTTTCCAGTTAGCCCACACAAAATCTGAACCAGGAAGATTGGTTTGCAGCCATTGAAGATCATGTTTCTCGACTACTTTATTCATCATCTCGACCGTGTCAAACATAGCCACACCTAGAACCTCAACCTCTTCTCGACTGTACTTTCCATAAAACTCATTTAGCTTTGGAAACATTTTGTAACAGGGACCACAACCGGTTGACCACATATCAATAAGCAGAACCTTGCCCAAATAATCGTTTGTGTTAAATATTTCACCATCAGGTAGTTCAATCTCGAACTGATAAGCTTGATCAAGGATCAACTCAGGAAAAATAGCCTCTTCTACCAACTCATCTATGCGAGAACTTTTCTCCAGTTTGTTTTTGTCGCGTTCAGCAATCATCGCCAGTCTTTCTTCAGTTGCCTCGCCTTGCACTACCACTTTGCTGATTTCACTGATATCTAAACCCTCGGGCGAAGAATAGGACAGAACTCGAACAGGCGTTTCTAACTCATATAAGTCAAGATTACTACTCCAGCCATCATGGTCGACATAGACGCGATCGCCATCGTTCTTTATAAATACAACCCGATAAAATGGATTATTGGTTCGCGTCATTTGCTCAGTTACACGTTCAATTTGCATTGGCTCTGCCACAATTCCAATCAACTGCTTATCTTCTGATACCAACAAAATCAGCCCTGGCTCATACATTCTCCTGCTATATCTTCTTAAATTTTGGAGATCGATTTCCACCTCATAGAGATCAACCCAATCATCAATATTCACTTCAAATTCTTTTTCATGATGCGCATAAATAAAACCACTCATGCAGCTAATCAGTAAAAATAAAAATATATGCTGTGATCTCATTTCAAATCTGTGATTGTATGTATTCATGGTGTGACAATCACTTTACCATTACGCTCACCTTGGGAGGCAACTTCTACTGCTTGCTTGATATCTTTAACCGCATAGCTAGCGTGTATCGGAGCATGCAACTTACCCGTTGCAACTAGTTGCGTTAATTCACCATACAAAGACATTTGCTGCTCTTTACTGGCTGACCTGAACCATTTGGCCAACCAAAAGCCTCTAATGGTCACATCTTTAAAAATAATCACATGCGGGGAAAGCACACAGGGCTTACCGCTCATCATGCCGTAATTGACTAGTGTCGCTTCGTTCGCCAGACAATTCCCCAGGCGCGCAGTACCTGAACCACCTACTGCATCAATGCCCAACCGAATCTCGGCACCTTCAGTTTGAGCGGCCACTTCTTCATGCAGATTTTCACCGTCTACCAACACCACATCAGCACCCTGCTCTTTTAGCGGATCGATTAATGACTCACGCCGAACCACATTAACGGTTTTGAGTCCCTTCATCTTCGCCAGCTGAATTAAATAATTACCAACACCGGAATTTGCCGCATTTTGAATAACCCAATCACCCTCTTTTAGGTCAACAAATTCAGTCAGCATCAAAGATGCCGTCGGCGGGTTTACCGTAATCATGGACAACTGCACCGGATCAGCTTCATTTGGTAGCGGTGTTAGCGCATTGGCATTAGCGACCATATGAGTCGCCCAGGTTCCAATACCGACTGGCAACAATACTGTTTGCTCCAGTGCCGGGCTATCAACACTTGGGCCGTGTTGAACTACTTTTGCAACACCTTCATTGCCACCTATCGCAGGGAGCGGAGGTAACATGCCGTAATCACCGGTCAGTGTAAGCACATCAGAAGGATTTATAGGTGCTGCCAACAACTCAAGCAAAACCTCTCCTTCTTGTAGTTCCGGTTGTGAAAATTCTACCGCCTCGATAACATCATGAGGTACGGGACCTCGAACTTGGTATTCTGCTTTTAACATGCTCTTCCTATTGGTGTTGATGATTTACCACCAAGCAACCTGCTGGCGGGGTTCAATGCTAGTATTGCACAAAGCAAATCAAATTAGATTTTGTAAACCGAAGAAATACTGTTAGGAAATACTTTGAATATACTAAGAACACCCGAGCAAAATTTTTCAGATCTACCAGACTTTCCCTTCAAGGCTAATTACATAGATGATCACCCAGAGTATCACGGTTGTCGCGTTCATTATCTTGATGAAGGCACGCAAGATGCTGACGTAGTCTGGCTGTGTTTGCATGGAGAGCCCT
>CALISW010000044.1 GCA_938041655.1 uncultured Thiotrichales bacterium
GTACGCATACAGTGATGGATACGTCCGGGTCCGAGACGCCCCTGCGCTACTTCAAATCCTCTACCTTCGCCCAGAATAATATTCTCTACAGGAACACGCACATTGGTAAAACGCATATGCATATGACCATGCGGTGCATCATCCCCACCAAATACTGTCATTGGCCGAAGAATTTCAACGCCGTCAGTGTTTGCCGGCACCAACACTTGAGAATGCTGGGTGTGACGAGAAGATTCGCTGTTGGTTTTACACATCACTATTAAAATTTCACAGCGTGGATCACCAGCACCAGAGATCCAGATTTTTTCACCATTTAAGACATATTCATCACCTTCTCGCACGCAAGACATTGAGATGTTGGTGGCATCTGAAGAAGCGACTTGAGGTTCAGTCATGACATAAGCTGAGCGAATCTCGCCAGCCAATAAGGGCTTTAACCAGCGCTCTTTTTGCTCATCAGTCCCGTATCGCGCCAACACCTCCATATTGCCAGTATCTGGCGCAGAACAATTAAATACTTCTGGGGCCAAACTTGAGCGCCCGCTTGCCTCGGCAATATACGCATACTCAACCGTATTTAAACCATAGCCACCCTCATGTTGAGTCAGAAAGAAATTCCACAAGTTTTTCTTCTTGGCTGAAGATTTCAGACTCTCTATGATTTCTACTTGCCGAGCAGTATGAGTCCATCGATCACCGATTGAGACTTCATCATGAAACTCTCCCTCCAGAGGCAGTATTTCTGTATCAATTAAATGATTAACCTGTTCGAGAATCGGTTTGATTTTTTCACTGATCCCTAAATCCATGTTCTATGTGTCCTGTCTGTTTATGCTAATAATTACTTAATCTGGTTGATTAATACTGAAGTATCTTTGATACCAGAAGTATAGCGCATTGGTGACTCTGCAGTATTTCTCATCTCTGCCGAAGAATGTGGCTTGACGTCCATTGCACTCATCTATAAGTTTCAATCTCACCAAGTGCAGTGGATTAATACAGTCACATATTCTATGAGTATTTTAGAAATCAATCTTATTTACGCGGCAATCCCGATGTTCACGATTTTATTAATCGTCGAATTCATTGTGTATAGACGTACTCAACCTGAACACTACAACCTCAAAGACGCTGTCACTAGTATATCGATGGGATTAGGGAATTTGGTCTCCAGCCTCTTAAGCAAAGGTATGATCGTCGCAGTTTTTTTCCTGCTTTATTCACATCGGATCTTTGACATACCCATTAGCTGGTGGTCCTGGTTGTTGTTGTTCTTTGCAGAAGACCTTTGCTACTACACTATGCACCGCAGCAGTCATCGAATTCGATTTTTTTGGGCATCACATGTAGTCCATCATAGTAGCCAACACTATAATTTAAGCACTGCCCTCAGACAGACATGGACCGGCTCGTTTTGTACTTTTGTGTTCTGGTTATGGCTACCTCTACTAGGTTTTCACCCGCTTATGATTCTGGCTCAGATGTCGATTTCACTGATCTACCAGTATTGGATTCATACCGAGACTATAACGAGATTACCGCGTTGGTTCGAAACAGTCTTCAACACGCCTTCACACCACCGAGTGCATCATGCTACCAATCCTCGTTATCTGGATAGAAACCATGCAGGCATTCTGATTATATGGGACAAACTATTTAACTCTTTCGAAGCAGAGCACCGTGATGAAAAAACAATCTATGGACTTACGCAAAATATCGATACCTTTAACCCAATTAAAATTGCAACGCACGAATGGCTAGCCTTAGGCAAAACTTTATTTACGACTAAACTCACGATGTTAGATCGCATCAAATATTTGGTAATGCCTCCAGGCTGGAAACACGATGGTAGCGGAAAAATGGCAACTGAGATAAGACGCGAGTGGGAAGCCAATCAGTAATAAAACAGAATTCACTCTGGATTATCGTTCTAGCTGATTATTTGTACTCCAATCCAATCAGCTATCAATGCTGGCTTTTCTTCACCTTCAATTTCCACTGTCACCCCGGTACGCAGACGAAACTGGCCTGGTTTTTTCTCACTAATACCTAACATTTTTGCGTGCGCGCGAATTCGACTACCCACTTTAACAGGAGACACAAAACGCACTTTGTCAAAACCCGCATTAACACCAATCTGTACGCCCTCAATGACGACGCTAAATTCCAACGCAAAATATGAAAGCATAGATAAGGTCAAAAAACCGTGAGCGATAGTTGTACCAAATGGTGAGAGCTTTGCTTTCTCAGGATCAACATGTATGAATTGATGATCAAGAGTACAATCTGCGAACTGATCAATTTGATCCTGAGTGACTATATGCCATTCAGTCGGCTCTGATTCGAATGACTGATACTGATCGATTTCACTTGGTAAGATAACGGTTGGCATGATTTTTCCTGTCGGTTTTCTGCTGAGTTATAGTCTATCTAATAAGAAAAAGTAGTGACTAAACCAGACTGTTTTTTCTTATTCGTCTGGTTGGTAGCATGCAAAGCATCGCCCCAATAGCCGCTGGCTCCACCGATTCGAATTGTCTTTTTTGGCATTCGCTTATCTATTCTTTATTGTGTAAGTGAGAACTATTGACGCGTTGGTATGCGGTTACCGATAATAGCATTTAGACCTGACTCCAAGTGCGAAAAAAAAATATATACTCTCTGAAATAATAAGCACATCTTTCAAATAAATATTGAGGCTATAATGATGACAATAAGATTAGATGGTCAAGTAGCAATTGTAACTGGTGCTGGCAGAGGTATAGGGCGGTGTCATGCATTAGCCTTGGCTGAACGCGGCGCCAAAGTTCTGGTTAACGACCTGGGTGATTCAAACGGCGATTCAGAAAATGCCAATGTAGTGGTAGCCGAAATAGAAGCAGCTGGCGGCATTGCCATGGCGCATGGCGCCAATGTAACCAACAATGATCAAGTCGAAGATATGGTGGCGAAGACCATGGCAGCCTGGGGGCGCGTTGATATACTCATTAATAATGCCGGGATTTTGCGCGACAAAACATTTTCCAAAATGCCGCTTGATGATTTTCGATTAGTGGTTGAAGTACATCTGATGGGAACCGCCAATTGTACCAAAGCTGTGTGGGACATTATGCGCGAACAAAATTATGGTCGAGTTGTTTTTACAGCTTCAAGCTCAGGTTTATACGGCAATTTTGGTCAGTCAAATTATTGTGCCGCAAAAATGGCAATGCTGGGACTAATGAACACCCTCCATCTTGAGGGAGCAAAAAACAACATCCACGTTAATTGTCTCGCACCCACTGCTGGCACCGCAATGACAGAAGGCTTG
>CALISW010000045.1 GCA_938041655.1 uncultured Thiotrichales bacterium
CTCTATATTGATTCAATACTCGCTCGGAATACTGAACCATTGATAGTGACCAAACCATAAAATCAGTTCTCTATTGGATGAATATATTGTAATTGTAACATTCACGAATTGCCCGACATTTTCTATTGGGCTGGCAAAAAAATTACCTGCTAAACGACAAACCCTCTTAACCCTCCAGACATCAAAACACCACAATGTATGTCGTGAATGTACTGAATTGAGCAAAACTTATTAGCCGAAGCAACTGCAAAACATTTGATATCAATCACTTCAGATATTGATAGCATACCGTCCACGTTACCTCATCTTGCTACACTACGAACAAACTCCCGGACAAGGAATCAATCAAGTACGCGAGTATCCTGCAGACCATTGAGTATCATGATTGTAAGTCTTGGGCAGAAAAAGGCATGACACCAACGCCGATGCCGCCGGCACCCAAATGCACCCCAAGCGCCGGGCCGACAGAAGTAATGTCACAAGAAATTACGCCGGGATTTAATTGCAGGCCTTGCTGGATTTCCTCTGCTTTAGCCAGATTTTGTGCATGTGCGACCATCACCCTGTATCGCTTGCCTTGTATGAGGGTATTGAGTACATGTTGTGTGAAACGTCTGGTATTTATGCCTCTGCCAGGCTGGATACCTGCCAGTACCAGTTTGCCTTTTTTATTGGTTCGCAAGATCGGGTTGATTCGTAAAAAATTGGACATTGATTTTATCCAGGGTTTTACCCGGCCACCTCTTACCGCATAACTCATGTCTTCAGTCATGGCGTAAGAAGTAGTGACTGGAATACGTGCCTTGACTTCATCACAAATCGCTTCGAAAGACATTCCGGATTGTGCGCATTCTGCCGCGAGCATAGCGAGTAAGCCCTGCCCTACGCTCGCGTTGAGCGTATCGATCACCTCAACCGTATTCTCAGGTAGTTTCCCGGCAGCAGTCTTGGCAGCAGACACTGTGCCACTTAATCCAGATGACACGTTGAGCGAAATAACCTGCAAACCAAGTCCGATTAACTGATTATAGATGCGAGAGAAATCTCCCACTGGAGGCTGAGATGTCAACGGGTATTCTATGCTGGTTTCCAGTTTTTTATAAAACTCTTCCGGAGTAATCATGACACGATCAAGAAAATCCAGGTCACCAAAACTAAAACGGACCGGCACCACTCCAATCCTGAGTTGAGCCATCAACCGAGCAGGAACATCTGCGGCAGAATCCATGACGATAGCCACTTTATGTCCATGCTCACGCATAGCAATCTGGTATTGCATATCATCTACTTTCTGCTGCCCAAGCTCTCCAAAAGAATGACAAATTCCAAACACACTGGCTGGATTATCGACATGTATGTGAATTCGTACAAGATCGGCATTTCCTGCCACCACGATTGAACTCGCCTCTATCGAGCTTAATGATCGTTGTAATTCAGCTCTATCCAGATCACTACCGTACACTACGCATTCGGTACAATAACGATGCTCCGGGTCGTCGAGGTGCAAATCCGCAATCGCTGCATCTGACTTTTCATACACTTCAAGCGTGGGGTTGGATCTGATATCTCCCGACTGGATAAATTCGACCATACCATCCAGCAAATCGACAAAGCCCTGCCCCGCAGCATCGACCACACCAGCCTGTTTTAGAGCAGGAATTTGTGAGGTGGTGTTAGCTAATGATTTTTGTGCAGCTGCCAGACCTTTGGTCATCAATACCTTGAGGTCATCACAACCGGCATCCACGCATCGTATCAATTCGCTGGAAAAATCATCCAGCACGGTTGGCAATCCACCAGCGACAGGTTTGGTCATTGCCTGCCATGCTTCCGCCGAACCAGCCTGGCAGGCGCGGGCAAAGAGCTTTGCATCAACTTTAGGATGCAAAGCGACCGCACTACTTATACCGGAAAAAAACTGGGCGAGAATTGCACCTGAATTCCCACGAGCGCCATTAATTGATGCACTGCCAATGGTTTTCAATATTTCATTTGCTGCTCTCTCGGGCTGACGAGAAATTTCATCCTGAACATTTTTTAGAGTGAACACTAAATTAGTCCCGGTATCTCCATCAGCTATCGGAAACACATTGATCGTATTCAAATGTTCCCGGCGACGAGTAACGTGTGCAATACCTGCGCTCAGTGCTTTGACGATACGAGCACCATCGATATAGGAAATACCAAGAGGCTTACTTGACATAATTATTATCTGTAATACTCAGCTGTACACTCATACTGATTAAACAGGAACAAAATTTATCGCGCTGCTATTCAAAAGCTCAACCCTGAAAGAAAAACTGAAGCCGAACCATAATTTGTTGGCAAGAACTTCAACACAGTAGCTATATTACCTTATTCAGCTACCGCCAATCCTACCACTGCAATTTTCTTGCCATCCGGGCTGACCGCAATCCGGTTAGCACTCTTGATTCCATACTCTGACAAATCTGCGATAACTCGCCACTCACTCTCTGATTTTTCCTGCCATGAATAAACAATAGTTCCTTCAATCTGAACGATTGCTCCATCCGGTGTCCAGGCATAGTTAGCATTACTAGCAACTATCGGTGTGAGCGGGCGAATCGCTCTGGTTTCAGGATTAAGCTCCTTGATCCAGACAGATTCATTCGCCTGGCGATGTACAAAACTGAAATTATTACTACCCGGAATTAAATGAGGCGTGGCTGGAACTGCGTTACCGGAAACATAATGGTATGTACCATTTTCAGAATTGATCAGAGAGACACTATAGCCGTAACGCGACCAGAACAAGATATTCCCATTCTCGACATTTCGAGCAAAGTAACCGACGGGTTCCTGCATTCCGGACTCCTGAAAAACCCAGCGTGGATCATCCTCATTTCCACGCTCAGCCTGCCAGATGGAGCTATTACGCTCGGAGACAAATGAAATAGATTTGGAATCAGAAGCAGGTGTCGGTGAAAACTCTGATGTCTCGGAATGAGTGAGTCTGTTGTGGACCGCAGTACTGAGAATGTACTCATATATATCCGTTTGATTACCATTGCTTCTGGAATAAAGAATAGAATCACCAGCCGCGGTGAAAAACGGCTGATTATCATAACCGGTTCGGTCACTGATATTTACAGGGTTAGATAACACTGCATCATCACTTTGCGGATTGAAATCAAATAGAAAAATATCTGTTTCAGGAAACGCGCCTGCTGATTGTTGTTGTGCTTCTTGTTCATCCTCATTTTTTGCATAGCCGCTTTGGCAAATAGTCAGCACTGCTAGCAGCACGCACAGAAATGTATTAGTAAATATTTTCAATTATTTTTCCTCAAAATATCTATATTGTAAGTCTATTGTACTCGGTCCTGAACTGTTGAGAATTCAATACTACAGGCTTCTGATACCGATCTATTTACGAATCTTCATTAAAAAAATACCCGGAAAACCGGGTGTTTTTTATCTGGCGGAGAGAAAGGGATTCGAACCCTTGTTACGCTTTCACGTAAACTCGCTTTCCAAGCGAGCGCCTTCAGCCACTCAGCCACCTCTCCGTATTTTGGAATTTACTACTTGCTGTTAATCACTTTTCCCCGGTGTGTAGACAGCACCAGGAAACATACTCACATTATCACCCAAATCGCTAACTTTAGCTGTACCGCGTTTGTCGACTTCATCAATTCGAATTACGGCATGCATGGGTATATAGGTCCGCTTCACGCCTTTAAATTCATCCTTCAATTTCTCTTCAGACGGATCCACCACCAATTCGGTTTTCTTACCAAACTGTAAGGCCTCGATCACAACAAATCCGTAAAGATCTGCCTGATAAACCTTTTTAGCGAATACTTCAAAGACTTTGCCTTGATTGATAAAGCTGATTCTGAAGAGTTGGTCATCTTTTTTCATAAATCTAGTAAACGTGCGCTTAATATTGGTCTATTATGTCAAAAAAGGAAGGCGCTGACACTGAATCATCAATAATTCACAGGGTCAAAGTGGATGTTGGAAGTGCTACGAGAAGGTAGCGAGATTCAAACTTAATATTAAGAGACGAAAGGTCAAATTTGCCTCAGGTTGACGAGCGACAAGGAAGTAAACGATTAAAGGCACTGCCACTCTTCATATTGGCGGTGATAGCACTCCTCTCCCTCTTTATATTACCCCGTTTTCAATCAACTCCCAGTGAAAAGCCGCTTGAATCAGTTACGACTCCACCACCACCGGTTGAATCGCTCCTAGCTGTACAAAGCAGTGGCAAGTTACGAGTCTTGACTCGCAATACACTTAGCACCTATTTTGAAGGCCCAACGGGTCCGGCCGGTTTTGAATATGAGTTATTGCAGAGCCTTGCTGACAAGCTTGAGGTTGAGCTGGAGCTATATGTAACAGACCAACATCAAAATATTCTGACTGAACTCAATACCGGAAAATATGATCTGGTTGCAGCCAATCTGACCATCACTGAAGAACGTAAAGCAGTGGCTGATTTCGGTTGGCCCTATCTCGAAACCACCCCCCAAATTGTCTTTCGCAAAGGTACTGATAAACCTGAATCAGCTCAGGACTTAATCAACAAACAAGTCGTGGTGATTAAGAATCCACATCATCTTGATAGCCTGAGACGCCTGAAACAGGAAAGTCCCGAACTGAACTGGATTGAAATTGATAATGATGTGGATTTACTGGTAAGGCTAATTAACGATGGCGATGCTGAATACGGCGTTCTGGACTCGGTAGATACCATGACAGAGAAACGCCTGTTTCCGGAAATACGCACTGGCTTCAATCTGGACCCGGAACCGGTTCCTGTTGCCTGGGCCTATCCTAAAAACACAGATCGCAGCCTATTGATTGCTGCCAATGAACATTTACAGGAATACAGAACTTACGGCCGACTGCAGGCACTCAAAGAAAAATATTACGACCACGCAGAATTTGATTACTTTACGACCCGTGCTTTTGCACGTGACATGAGAGAAGTACTGCCAGCATTCCAGCCTTTCTTTGAAGAAGCTGCCGCCAAGCATGATCTCGAATGGCAAATTCTGGCAGCCATGAGTTATCAGGAATCACACTGGCAGACTGACGCTGTTTCACCGACCGGCGTGAAAGGCATGATGATGCTTACTAACGATACCGCGATTGATCTAGGCATTGATGATCGCACCGATCCGTATCAAAGCATTATGGGTGGTGCCGAATACTTCAGAGGTATCTATGATCGCCTGCCAGACTCACTGCAAAACGATGACCGTCTCTGGGTAGCCATTGCCGCCTACAACATTGGCCTGGGTCATATCTATGACGTCAGGCGCTTATTGCGCCGGCAGGGAAAAAACCCGGACTCCTGGCAACAAATCGAGAAGCACCTGCCCTTACTCAGTAACCCGAAAGTCTACGAGACACTTAAATATGGTTATGCTCGAGGTAATGAGCCAGTCATTTATGTACGCAATATCAAGAACTACTACGAAACCCTGATTTGGGAAACCGCTACCGATATCGATCCATTGGCTAATATCGATGGCGATGAGGTGGTGGTCGAAGTAAACGCAAGTCAAATAGGGATATAAGACTCTATCGTTTGGTCTTGAAAAAGGCACGAATCAGATTTGATGCATCTTCCGCCAACACTCCCCCTACTACCTCAGGTACCTGGTTATGTCTTTCATCAGTCAATAAGTTAAAACATCCTCCTGCTGCGCCCGTTTTAGGGTCAGAAGCAGCAAACACCACCCGCGATACCCGCGCATGAATAATTGCCCCAACACACATTGGGCAAGGCTCCAAAGTGACATACAAAGTAGAATCAGGAAGGCGATAGTTCTGTAGTATTTTTCCTGCTGCCCGTAGTACGACGATTTCTGCATGGGAGCTAGGATCATGACTGGAGACCGGCTGATTATGTCCACTGGCAACAAACTCATTATTATTGATCAGCACGGCACCTACCGGCACTTCATCTTTCAAAGCTGCATTTTGTGCTTGCTGCAAGGCAAGCTTCATCCAGTCGAGATCTGTTTTCGGTTCTGTCATTCTGGAACGCCTTGAGTCGGCGAATCCAACAACTTCGTAACGTTTTGTACGAGCTTCCAGGCAGCTGATTCTGCTCTATCAATATCTCCATCATTAGCAGTCACAACAATTACCAGATCTTTGACCGGTATAATAACCATCAGTGCATACCACATTGTATTAGAACCGTTATGCCAAATTAATGGCCCATCTGCCCATTTTCTTTCGGGTGTAACAACCCATCCGGACGCATAATTTTCAAGACTTGCAGTTTGCAATTGTTGATACGATTTTGCGTCAAGTAAATTACCTTTGCCTTTAGCACCAAACAAATGCTCCTGTGCATACTTAGCCAAATCCACCAAGGACATATGCACGCTACCCGCAGGCCCGATGATCGGCGAGTTGTCCGCGAATGTGCCAGTACCAACAGCCACCTTCGGTCCAAACGATAGCCAGCGTCTATGCCCCTCAGGCTGCCCATCATTTTCGGCCCCAGATATTATTGGTGGGCCGAATCCTGCTGAATCAAGACCCAATGGAGAAAAAACATGCTGTCGCAATAACTCTTCCCATGGTTTTTCGGTAAGTTCTTCGGCAATTACGCCAACGATTGTGTAACCAACGTTCGAATAATTAAATGACTCACCAGGCGCTGAATTCGGCCGGGACCTAAGCACGGACAAAACCGCATCGAGTCGCGCCTGCATTCTCTGCTCGCCTTCATCTGGCCGGGAGAAATTTGTGAATATCGAGAAATTCGGTCTCGCACCAGACGTATGAGTGAGCAATTGCTCAACGGTTACCGCCTGCCATTCCGGATGTATATCATGATCCGTAAAGATCTCGGCCAGAGGCGTGTCCCAGTCCATCAATCCCTGTTCAATGAGTCTGGCAGCCAGGGTTGCAGTTATTGATTTCGTGACTGAACCTATGTGCCATTGGTCATCGATAGAAAGTTCGATACCACTATTAATCTTGCGCTCACCCGTGACTGCTTGTCCCAACAACGCGGCATTCTGCATAACGATAGCGCCCATTCCGACTAATTTACTCGCATGCTGTTCTTCTATTAGAGCATTCGACAAAATTTCGGTGAAATTCATTTGCTGAGGAAAAACATCGAATGGAAATAACAAAAAAATAAGCAAAATAAAATTTTGAACACAGAACTTTGGCATAGAATAAGACATCCAAAATCTTCTGTTCGAAAAAGTTCTTGTCTGTTGTTCACTCACTCAGGTCAATTTCCACACAGCTCGTCCTATTCCCACTCTATAGTAGCTGGTGGCTTACCAGATATATCATAGGCAACTCTTGAGATGCCTTCGGTTTCATTAATGATTCGACGCGAAACATGGTCCAGAAAATCATACGGCAGATGTGCCCAACGAGCGGTCATGAAATCAATGGTTTCTACTGCCCGAAGCGCAATTACATAATCATAAACACGACCATCGCCCATCACGGCGACAGATTTTACGGGCAGGAACACAGCAAATGCCTGCGAAGTCTTGTGATACAAATCGTGCTTGTACAATTCGCTAATGAAAATATCATCCGCCAGACGCAGAATATCGGCAAATTCTTTTTTGACTTCGCCCAATATTCTAACGCCCAGGCCCGGCCCAGGAAATGGATGGCGGTAGATCATGCTTTCGGGTAAGCCTAACTTTACACCGATGCGGCGTACTTCATCCTTAAACAAATCCCTGATCGGCTCGACCAGCTTGAGCTCCATATGCTCTGGCAAGCCACCCACGTTGTGGTGTGATTTTATTAAATGCGCTTTGCCTGTCTTGGCACCGGCTGATTCAATGACATCAGGATAGATGGTGCCTTGCGCCAGCCATTTGGCTGAGGGTAGTTTTTTAGATTCTTCTTCGAAAATCTCGACGAACAACCTGCCAATGATTTTGCGCTTGTCTTCGGGATCTGTAACACCTTTTAGCGCTTGTAAATAACGCTCTTCAGCGTTCACACGAATCACTTTGACCCCCATGTGCTCTGCAAAAGTCGCCATTACCTGATCCCCTTCATTGAGGCGTAACAAACCGGTGTCTACAAACACGCAGGTCAGCTGGTCACCAATCGCCTCGTGCAGTAGCGCTGCGACTACAGAAGAATCTACCCCACCTGAAAGACCGAGTATCACATCATCAGTACCCACATCTGATTGAACCTTGGCGATGCCCGCTTCAATTATATTTTCGTCGGTCCACTGATTGTCGCACCCACAAATTTCCAGCACAAAACGCTCGAGTAATTGTTTACCTTGTTTGGTGTGCGTCACTTCAGGGTGAAATTGAACGCCATAATAATTTCTGGATTCATCGGCGATACCGGCTAGTGGTGCTGACTCGGTACTCGCCATAAGCTTAAAGCCATCCGGCATATCGCCGACGCGATCTGCATGCGACATCCACACATCCAAGAGACCGTGACCTTCTTCGTTGGTCTCATCCTGTAGATCTTTAAGAAGATTGGTATGACCATGTGCACGCACTTGCGCGTAACCAAACTCACGATGACCGGAAGCTTCTACGCTACCGCCCAACTGCTCTGCCATGGTTTGCATGCCGTAACAAATCCCTAGCACCGGCACACCCAAATCAAACACCGCCTGCGGCGCCCGTGGAGAATCATTAGCGGTCACTGACTCTGGTCCACCACCGAGAATGATGCCTTCAGGGGCGAAATCCATTACATCCTGATCCGATACGTCCCAGGGATAAATCTCGCAGTAGACTCCGCTTTCACGGACTCTTCTAGCGATTAACTGGGTGTATTGACCCCCAAAATCCAGAATCAGGATTTTATCTGCAACAAGATTCTTACTCATAGTTAGTCGACGCGGTAGTTAGGTGCTTCTTTGGTTATAGTGACATCATGCACATGGCTCTCGCGCATACCCGCGGAGGAGACTTTGACAAATTCAGCTTTTTCACCCATTTCGGGAATGTTTGCACAACCTATATAGCCCATACTGGAACGAACGCCGCCCAGCATTTGGTGAATGATATTTGTCAGTGGTCCTTTAAACGGTACCCTGCCCTCAATGCCTTCAGGTACGAGTTTATCGGCTGCGTTTTGACTGTCCTGGAAATAACGATCACTGGAGCCTTCCGCCATCGCTGGCAGCGAACCCATTCCACGATAGGACTTGTAAGAACGCCCTTGATAGAGCTCTACTTCGCCCGGCGCTTCTTCGGTACCAGCAAACATGCTGCCGAGCATAACGGTATGAGCGCCAGCACAAAGTGCTTTGGCTGCATCACCCGAATATCGAATACCACCATCTGCAATTAGCGGAACTCCAGAACCCTTAAGCTCCTCGGCAACATTCATGATGGCAGATATTTGCGGCACACCAACACCGGCTATAATTCGGGTAGTACATATTGAACCAGGACCGATACCTACTTTAACGGCATCAGCACCAGCATCTACCAAGGCTCGAGCAGCTGCTGCTGTGGCAATATTGCCTGCAATAATTTGGACATTCGGATGTTGTTTTCGAATGAGTGCGACTTTATCTATTACACCTTGCGAGTGACCATGCGAGGTGTCAATCACCAACACATCAACTCCTGCAGTAACCAGGGCATCTACACGTTGCTCAGTATCACTGCCCGTGCCTACCGCGGCGCCAACACGCAAACGGCTGCGCTCATCTTTACTGGCTAATGGATGATCTTTTGATTTCTGGATATCTTTGACAGTGATCATACCGCGCAACTTAAAGTCGTCATTAATTACCAGTATCTTTTCAATCCGGTGTTCATGTAGCTTGCGAATTACCACATCCTTATCTTCGCCCTCTTTCACTGTCACCAAACGATCTTTGGGTGTCATGACCGAACTGACAGGTGAGTCGAGCTCGGTGCTGAAGCGTGTATCACGACTGGTGACAATACCAATCAGGTCTTCGCCATCCACCACCGGCAAACCGGAGATGCTGTTGGCATGAGTGATTTCCAATACTTCACGTATACTGATATCTGAACTGACGGTAAGCGGTTCAGTAATAACCCCGCTTTCGTGTTTTTTAACCGTGAGTACTTCTGCCGCCTGTTTTTCAATCGACATATTCTTGTGAATAATTCCAATTCCACCTTCCTGCGCCATTGCGATTGCCAGACGAGCCTCGGTAACGGTATCCATAGCCGCAGAGAGCAAGGGAATATTAAGCTCAATATTACGGGTTAGTTTGGTCTTGAGAGAAACTTCAACGGGCAGAACGGTAGAGTGTGCAGGAATCAGCAGGACGTCATCGAAGGTGAGCGCTTCCTGTGTAATTCTCATTGTATTTACTCCAGCCTCAATTGTGTATTATAAACAAGAACCTCTTTTTGTGGAATCACCTGACGTG
>CALISW010000046.1 GCA_938041655.1 uncultured Thiotrichales bacterium
TGGCAATATCAGTGACGATACCTGGTTGCTTGGTGAGGATGTGTTCACCCCGAATACCCCGGGCGATGCCCTTCGATATATGAGTGATCCTACTGAAGACAACTCTTCTACAGACTACTATCCGGAACGATATGTTGGCTCTGCCGATGCTGGCGGCGTACACTGGAACTCCGGTATTGCCAATCTGGCATTCTATTTGCTGGTTGAAGGTGGTACCCACCCGCGCAATAAAACCAGCTATGAAGTACCTGCGATTGGTCTGGCAAAAGCTGAGCAAATTTTCTATCGTGCCCAAACTACCTACCTCACACCTTCTTCAAATTTTCAGGCCGCGCGTAACGCGACGGCATTGGCAGCGCAAGACCTGTATGGTGATGAAGAAGTGGAAGCCATCCAGCTGGCCTGGTGTGCGGTTGGTGTAAATGGCTGTAACCTCGGCGGCGGTAGTGGCTCAGAACTTGAGAATGGTGTGGCAGTAAGCAACCTGTCTGGAGCAACCGGCAATACTGCTTTCTGGACCTTCGACATTCCAGCCGACGCTACCAATTTGCAAGTGAAAATGTCTGGCGGTTCTGGTGATGCAGACCTGTATGTTAAGCGAGGTTCTGCACCGACTACCAGTAGTTATGATTGCCGCCCCTATCAGAATGGCAACAACGAGACCTGTACATTCGCTACTCCAGCCACAGGTACGTGGCACGTCATGATTCGCGGTTATTCAAGCTATTCAGGAGTCACATTAGTGGCTACCTGGACAGAGCCAGATCCAGGCCCGGGACCCGGTCCTTCTGATGATGAACTGCTGAACAATGTTCCCAAGACCGGCCTGTCTGGGGCAACTGGTTCATTGCAGTACTTCACTATCAATGTTCCTGCAGGCGCCAGTAATCTGGTGGTGAGCATGTCTGGTGGTAGTGGTGATGCGGACTTATATGTTCGTCGCGGCAGCAAGCCAACCACCAGCGTTTATGATTGCCGACCATACAAAGGTGGCAACACAGAAAGCTGTAGTTTCGAGACGCCTGCAGCAGGTGTATGGCATGTCATGATTCGCGGTTACTCTGCTTTTTCAGGTGCCAGCATAAAAGCAACCTGGGATGAGGACAGCGGACCTGAGCCATGTACTCCCGGAACCAGCACGACTGCAAACCTGGCGGGTGCTACTGGCTCGACCAAAAGCTACAGTATTGAGGTGCCAGCGTGTGCCAATAACCTGACGGTCAAGATGTCCGGAGGCAGCGGCGATGCTGACTTGTATGTTCGGGCTAACAGCGCACCGACAACCAGTACTTACGATTGTCGTCCTTACACCAGTGGTAACAATGAAACCTGTGACTTCAGCGACGCGGGCGGAAAAACCTGGTACATCAATATCAGGGCTTACCGAAGCTATAGCGCAGTAACACTCGAGCTGAGCTATTCCGAGTAGCGTTAGTTTCAAGCAGTAAATCAAGGGCGGCCTCGGGCCGCCCTTTTTTATGACAGCATCATTTCAATTCAAGCTATGCTTTAATACGACAACAGAATTAAATCACGAAGTAATTAATTGAGTTTACTATCGCTGGAAGACGTATCCCTGAGTTACGGGGTACCGCCACTCATTGACCACATCAACCTGAGTATTCAGGAACGCGAGCGTGTTTGTCTGATCGGTCGTAATGGTGCTGGTAAATCAACCTTGATGAATATTATTATGGGTCGCGTCACTCCAGACGATGGTGTGGTCAAGATAACCTTCGGTACCGGTATCGCCCAATTGGAACAGGAAGTCCCACAGGACGCGACTGGCAGTGTGTTTGAAGTGGTCGCATCCGGGCTGGGGGAAGCCGGGGAACTGATCCAGCAATTTCATCAGCTCACCCAACAAATCAGTACTGACAGTAGCGACAAGTTGATGCACCAACTACAAGAGTGTCAGTCAGAACTGGACCGCACTGATGGCTGGGCAATAAATCAGCGTGTCGAATCGATCTTGACTAAAATGCATCTCGAACCGGATGTGGATATTGCCGGGCTTTCCGGCGGTTATAAAAGACGTGTTTTATTGGCACGTGCCTTGGTCAGTGAGCCACAGTTATTGTTGCTCGATGAGCCAACCAACCATCTTGATATAGAAGCGATCCAGTGGCTGGAGAAATTCCTGCTCAACTGGGAAGGTGCTCTATTATTTATCAGCCATGATCGTAAGTTCATGGATAATCTCGCTACCCGTTTTATCGAAATTGATCGCGGTTATATTGCCGAGTTCAGCGGTAACTACGCTAACTACATGCGACGCAAACAAGAGCAGTTGGACGCCGAAGAAAAACAAAACGCACTGTTTGATAAAAAACTCTCGCAGGAAGAAACCTGGATCCGTCAGGGCATAAAAGCTCGTCGCACCCGCAACGAAGGACGGGTGCGTGCCCTGCAAGCAATGCGCAAGCAACACGCAGAGCGACGCAAGCTTACCGGCAAAGCTAAAATGACAGCGCAGGAAGCTGACAAGTCAGGTCGAATTGTCGCCAAAGCTATCAACATCGATTTCGCTTACGACGATAACCAGGTAGTAAAAGATTTTTCCTGCCTGATACAGCGCGGTGACCGTATCGGCCTGATCGGCCCGAATGGTGTCGGTAAAACCACCTTGCTACGTTTGTTGCTGGGCGAGCTGGCACCGCAAAAAGGTAAAGTGAAAACCGGTACCAATCTGGAAATCGCCTACTTTGATCAATACCGCACCGCACTGGATGAAGAAGAAAGCGTGCAGGATGCGGTCATGGAAGGCAGCGAGATGATTGAAGTCAATGGCAAGCCTCGCCACGTGATTAGTTATCTACGCGATTTTCTTTTCAACCCGAAACGCGTACGACAGCCGGTTAAAGCACTCTCGGGTGGTGAACGTAACCGTTTGATGCTGGCAAAGATGTTTACCAAGCCTGCCAACCTACTGGTGCTCGATGAACCCACCAACGACCTGGATATGGATACCCTGGATTTACTGGAAGAATTATTACTCGACTTTAAAGGCACCATCCTGTTAGTCAGTCATGATCGTGCCTTTATCAATAATGTCGTGACCAGTAGCTTTGTTTTTGAAGGTGACGGTGTCGTCAATGAATATGTGGGCGGGTATGACGACTGGCTCAGGCAACGTAAAAAAGATGCCATCGTTTCCTCATCGAAATCTGAAAAAGACAATAAATCAACTAAAAAACCAGGCAAACGTAAACAACTCTCGTACATTAAACAACGTGAGCTGGATGCACTGCCAGCAGAAATAGAGCAACTTGAAGAACAGTTGCAAGAACTCACCGACACTATTGGTCAACCAGACTTTTATCAACAAGAGCAAGATCAGATTGAAAAAGCGACTGCTCAACTGGAAGACCTGCAACAACAACTCAAGAGTGGTTATAAACGCTGGGAAGAACTGGAAGCGTTAAGAGACGAACTGGCATAAACTATTAACTATCGAGTCGAGGAGAGCAGCATGAGCGATGACAATATTTATCAACCACCTCAATCAGATCTTACCACTGGTGATGAGGCTCAGGATTTGCCGGTTGCAAGCCGGGGTCAACGCTTTGCCAATCAATTAATCGACTATGTGTTTTTCTTTATCTTCGCCATGATATGTGGACTTATTTTGGGTGCTACTGGCTTACTGAACTCATATTTTGAAGGTGAGCCCAATCTAGGTATGGACTATCTACTCGGCTTTATCATCATGTTTCTATACTATGTGCCTCAAGAGGCCTTATGGGGCAAAACGATTGCTAAACGTATTACTAAAACAGCGGTTGTAACAAGTGATGGCGATTTGATTTCATGGGGCCACGCAATAATTAGAACATTCTCTCGATTTTTACCATTTGAGGCTTTTTCCTTCTTCGGCAATCAAGGCGGGGAAGGTAAGCCAATTGGTTGGCATGATTCTATCGCCAAGACAAAGGTCATCTCGTTTAAATAATTATGACAAATAAAAAAATAACCCTGACTGATAAATTTTCTTTAATCAAAGAACAATGGTCACCCAAAGTCATTGCTGAAATGAATGACTACCAGTTTAAGCTGGCAAAGCTCGAAGGTGATTTTGTTTGGCATCAGCACGACGATACCGATGAGGTATTTATTGTCATGGACGGTCAACTTCGCATAGACCTGCGTGATGGTGCCGTTACTCTCAACAGTGGCGAAATGTATGTCGTACCCAAAGGGGTAGAACATAAACCCTATGCAGAGCATGAATGTCAGGTCATGCTGGTAGAACCGCGCGGTGTCATAAACACCGGTGACGAGGAAGGCGAGTTAACAGCAGAAAACGATGTCTGGATTTAAACTCAGCTAATTCACAAACACTCATTCTTGATTTGGGTCTGCTGTAGCAAGTCTGGTTTTTTGTCGCCAAAAACCACCCTCTGAAAAGTTCTGCCATCCCTTCACGACCCATTCAATCATGGAGAATGCCAACCACAATGACCAAAGCAACATAAAGATGCGATACACATATAAAGGCACACTGTAGACCGAGGCTTCAGGTAAAAATTGGGTAATGCGATCCTGATACCATTTTAGATCTGTTGCATAGGACCAGTTGCCCGCAATTTGCATTTCCGGATATCCGAGTAATCCCTGTTTTAAAGTACTAAATAGTGTAATCGCTGCCAATACAGTCAAGCCCACCAGAACTACCTGAGCAAGATTAAATACAAGCCGATTTTTTATGTTGGAAAGTCCGGGTCGAAAATGAATCGCCAACAACCAGGCTACTACTATGACAATCATCAAGGGCGAAGCCAGACTAAGGCCCACACCCAACAAAAACCACTGCCAGATCTTGAGAGGGCTATCGGGAACAAAGCGTCCAAGAATAAATGCACCCAGTAAAATGGCTGCCAGAAGAAACCAGAACAACACAACCGGTCCCATCTGTGGTCCACCGGTCCAGAGTATCCATCGATTTTGCGGGAAATTTACGTGAATTCTGCTATTAACGCTTTCCAGACCCAAATCGACGCTATCACTCGAAGATACGAATGATAACTCGCGATCAGAACGCCAGTTCATGGTCACATTTTGTGATCCAGGTGAAATCGGAATCGTTACTTTACCTACCGCTTGTCGGACTGGATTTGAGCTTCCATTAATAGTGACATCGATCAACTTGGCACCCTCGGGAATACCAATCACATGCTGACCACCGCGACTGCTGCGCAACACAAAGCTCAGGTTTGATTCGCTGGAACGAGAACCCATAGAAGTCCTTAGCTCACTGGAATCAATGGTGACTGTACGTCCATCAATCCCGGCGGGACGTTGCACGTTCAACGCTACGCTTTCACCCGGCCATGGCCGCCACTCGGGCAGCCATTCGGTCGAGGGTTGAGTTCTATGTATCTGCGGAATTCCAGATATTTTCGCGTGCCATACCGGACTGATATCCAGTCGCCATTTTTCGATGACCCCTGGAAGATCGGTAGCGGTCAGTGTCATCGAATCCGCGATCGGGATCTGCGATTCCCAACTTACTTGTGACTGACCCGATGACAACGTAATGGCAATCGATTGGTCTTCCACCAGATAATCATTACTCATGACGGCTTCACCGGGCAATAATGGCACAGCCATGTTGATAGGAGTGCCAACTGCACTTTTACGTCTGACTGTTGTATCAACACTCCATTCAAGGCCGAGATGCAAGGTTCTTTCGACTTCAATCAAAGGCACCAGATAATTTTCATCTGCACCTTCTGTTGTGGCTACATCGGGATCTGCTACTCGAGCACGAATCAGCTGCAGTTGTTGCGATGGTACATTGTTCTTTTTAATACCTTCCACGCTCCAACCTTCTCCAGACCAGACAACTGATCTTGGTCGCAGCGGTAGCGCGAGAGAAATAGCTGATTGCGACACCACTCTACCCTCGAGAATTATCTCCTGAACTCCGGATTCCAGAGCGATCCAGAGTACGCCCTGCGGATCATGATAAAGCGCGCTGGCCAGGTTTCCATTGACCAGTACCTGATCCGGCCGCCACTGTTTGTTATTGCCGGGTAAGGGTACAGTGGTTGTTTCTGCTACATGTACTTTAAGCCTGATCAGCAAAGAATCCTGGTTTAAATCGATGCGCATTTGTTCAATATCCGCACATCTGGGTAAGCACACTGCGGGTTTCATCAATCGGGTTTTCAGTTCCTGTAACAACTCTTTGTCCGGAAAATGATCGCTGTCTTGCGCCGCCGCTACCGGACCGATCAGGCATAAAAGGATCACTGTCGCGACACTTTTTGGAAACAGCTTACGCCAGAAATTACCATTGCCACCCCCATTGCTATTTGGTATCACCATTGATACCAGTCTGGAAATCAGCAACAACACCAATGCAACCCGCAAGAGATTGAGTATGAAATTTATAAATGGCGGAATAAAAACCAGGCGAAGTTTTTGCTCGGCACTCACCGGGCTGTTCCAGGTAAATGAAACACGCTGCCAATTCCAGTCTGGCAATCCGGGGCCAGTCTGAATGTTGGCATTGGGGTCTACCATTTGGTTGGCCAGGATTTTTTTGCGTTTTTGAGCTTTCCTAGAAGGCAGTGACAATGCTCCGCTTGAATAGGTCTGTTGCTGCTCTTCTAAAACTTCATACGCATTTTCTCTGGCAGCTGCTTCTCCTACTGCTCTGGCCGCCTCATCCATCTCAGCATCAGGACGCATGATTTGTGGAACCGGCCGTGGTGCACTCGCCGAGAATCCCTGGGAATCCGAAAACATATCAAACATACTGGTCGTGTAATTGGATTGCGTATTAAGCTGCGGGAAGAGGCCATTTTTAATTTGATTGGTCACGAACGGAATCGTTATCAGCACCAGTGCAAATAACACAATATTCCGATACCAGGTAGCCGACAGTCGAAATTTTCCAGCGGGTAAATACCTGAGCAAGGCGACTGCAATAACAAGGTGAATCCAGATGTAGCGTGGTGCTCCGACTTCGTGCCAGATCAGGGAAACCGTTAGCAGGGCCAAAGCACCCCAGCGCCAATCCCATAAACGGCCAATGGCAACAGCAATCACGAGCACAATAAACAGATCGAGCAAGGTCCATTGTTTTACCCAGGTAGATGAAACACTATCGGCACCGCGAGCCGAAAAAAGTTTCCAACCTGGTGGTAGATAAAGTGAGGTTTCGACACGTCGAAATTCTTGCTGCCAGCCGGTAGCCGGGATTGTGGTAATCGAGTCCGTAAAACGACTGTCAGCAGTGAGATGAATATTACCCTGACGTATCTCTACTCCTTTTTCGGTGCCGTCATCCAGTGTTGTTACAAACTGCGGTTGACCGTTAACCCGGGCAGAGCCAAGTTGAATATTCTCACCCATCGACAAGCGCCAGTCTTTTTTCATACTGCCCATGATCACGTCTTGGAAAGTAAAACCGTCGCCATCGAAATCCAGCCACATACTACGCGCAAGATCCAGGACATTGGTATTGGTATCACCATCGACTGAACCGCGTTGCATGGTTGCCAGAATCATCGTCGCTCCTGGCTCAACCAGATAGGCGGGCAATTGTTGCCACTCCTGTGGTAAACGGGTCTGACGTGCATCGACTCCGGGTACCCCACTCACTTCAGCCAACCGCAACGAAGGATCCGCCTGAAATACCCAGACCTCTTGCGCCTGCCATTCACTATCCAGTGCTGGCAGGCTGAGCGATTCAATCATCTCCGGGTGGTAAGCAAAAAGATCAACTTGCCAAGTACCAAGTCGTACCTGTACTTCAAGATCTCCATTGCGGTTTACCCGAGCAGGGAGTTGGCTTTGGAGTTGTAGTGGTAAGAAACCGTCCAGCATGACGCTGTCAAAATTGATATCGCGTGATTGTCCGGACACCTGCATTACCAGCCTGGTCTGTACCTGCATCGGATGCTGGTCGATGATCTTTCGATATACCTGTAATTCCATGGTGTCCTGGACTTCATCGGCCTGTTGCGATGAATCCAGCCAGAGCTGTCCCCCGTCATTGATACGAGGCGAGAGTACCGGCTCGCCTTCTCTGGTAATACTGATGAGTCCGGTATTAACCGGAATGCTCAACGATTCAGGAATATTTTGCCAGGCAAATTCTCCCGCAATCTTTTGAGATCCCGTACCCAGACGAACGGCTGGTCGACTGAATCGTTCCGTCACCACCACCGGCTGTCCGTTGGCGGTTACATTCATCGGCCAATGGTCGACATCACCGGGTAACACTATCCAGGCTTCATCGAATAATTCCCAATCCTGACTAAAGCGACCGTTGCTACGATTGATTTCAATATTGAGTTTTGCCGGCCACGCACAAAAACGTGATTTCGCATTATTGTAGGCATGCGGGCAACTCGTCGCCTGCTGGCCATACATAACCCAATCCACCCAAGGGCTTAAAGGTTCGGGGATATCCACATCTGTATGGTTGTCAGCAAAAATGACAGGAGAAAAGACCAGAAACAGGAACGCAAAGACAATATTTCGCATGATTGGCTCCATCCGCGATTATAATTTTTATAAAGTATAGCAACATGCGCTCATCACGCAGAAATTGCACTGAGAATCTAGACTTTTAAAC
>CALISW010000047.1 GCA_938041655.1 uncultured Thiotrichales bacterium
TCTCGCGCACCACGTTGGGCCATTGCTCAAAAATTTCCTGCCGAGGAAGTAGTCACACAGTTGCTCGAAGTTGAGTTTCAGGTCGGTCGAACCGGTGCTTTGACGCCGGTGGCACGGCTTGAGCCAGTGAGTGTGGGTGGCGTCATAGTCAGTAATGCTACATTGCATAATATGGATGAACTGCAACGAAAAGATATTCGTGTTGGAGATCAGGTGATCATTCGGCGAGCAGGAGATGTAATTCCGCAAGTGGCCGGGGTTATTGCCAGCAAGCGTAATGGTAAAGAAGAGATAGTAAAGCCACCGGTTTCTTGTCCGGCGTGTGGTAGTGATATTGTGCAACATGAGGATCAAGTCGAGATCCGCTGCAGCGCCAGTGCTTATGACTGCGACGGGCAGCGTAGCGAGGCGATCAAGCATTTTGCATCGCGCCGTGCTCTGGATGTATCCGGTTTAGGTAACAAGTTGGTAGAGCAGTTGGTTTCCGAGGGTATGATTAAAAGCTGCGTTGATTTATTTCATCTATCTACAGAACAGCTGGTTTCTCTAGAGCGTATGGGTGAAAAATCTGCATCGAATTTAGTTAATGCATTGGAAGAGGCTAAACGGACAACTCTGCCACGATTTATTTATGCGCTTGGTATTCATGAAGTCGGTGAAGCAACGGCTCTGGGTGTTGCACAGCATTTTGGTGGTCTCGAACAACTGCAGCAGGCTTCAATCGAGCAGTTAGAAGAAGTTTTTGATGTAGGCCCGGTAGTGGCAAAAAATATACATGAATATTTCTCGTTAAAGAGTAATCAAGAACTGATAAAAGCACTGCAAGCTGTGGGCTTGCAGTGGGCTGATCTTGAAGTGCAGGAGCTGGAAAATGCATCATTAGCCGGCAATACTTATGTCATTACCGGTAAATTTAGTGAACTGACTCGCAACGAGATTAAAGCCAGCTTGCAGTCACTGGGCGCGAAAGTCGCAGGTAGCGTATCATCTAAAACAACGGCGCTCATTGCGGGAGAGAAAGCAGGCAGTAAACTGGGTAAGGCAACTGATCTGGGTGTACCAGTTCTTGATGAGCAACAATTTCAAAAATTACTTGAATCATGACTACAGAGGTATTGATATGAGATATGCACTACTGATGATACTAGCTATTTCTTCGTTAGCATTTGCCCATGAAGGGCAGGTTAATTATAACCAGATTAATTTAACGGCGACGGCAACCGGCCTGGTTGATAACGACACCATTAGCGCCAGATTATTCCGTCAGGAACAAGGGACTAAAACCAAAGAGCTGGCTGATACGGTTAATAAAGATATTAGCTGGGGAATCAGTGAGGCGAAAAAAAATAAAGACTTTAAAGTGCAGACTCGAGGTTATAGCACTAACCCTGTTTATCAAAAAGGAACGAGTAATGTGCGTTCCTGGACGGTACGCCAGGAGATAAGTATTGAAAGTAAGGATATGACTGCATTAAGTGAGGCGTTGAGTGGCTTACAAACGCGCTTGAATTTGTCTGGCTTACAATATTCAGTATCACCCGAGAAAAGGTCAGAAGCAGAAAATGGCCTGATCGCAGAGGCGTTGGCGGCATTTAAGTCCAGAGCAAAAATCATAGCCAGCAACCTTGGTTATTCGGACTATAAGATTGTCAATGTAAACGTGAATAGTTCTGGCGGACATTCGCCATATCAAAGAGCAGCTCCCAGAATGGAAATGGCCATGAGTTCAAAAATGGCAGCGCCGGCGATTGAAGCGGGTGAGCAAAGTATTCAGATTAATGTAAACGGTACCATCGAACTGCAATAAAAAAGGGCGGCAGAGTAATAACCCTGTCGCCCTTGTCTTTACCGCGTTATTTATTCAGCAGTGGTAGCTGCTTCAGCGGCATTACTCAACTGTTCACCGCTGACTACTTTTCCGGTTTCCGGGTCATAAATGTCGATGCTTGCATCGGTTCTGATCGTGCTCAGGTATGTCTGCGCGGCTTTGTTTGCCACTATCGATTTCAGACGCTCTTTTGAATCTTCAAAAGTAGGCGGAGTCAGGTCGCGTGTACCTTCCAGCTTGATAACGTGCCAGCCAAAGCGCGTTTCTACCGGTGCTTTGGTAAAGCTTCCACTATCAAGGTTCACCATAGCATTTGAGAATTCTGCAACCATGGTTTCTGCTCTGAACCAGCCTAAATCACCACCATTTTCCGCGGTCGGGCCAGTAGATTTTTCTTTCGCCAAGGCGGCGAAGTCACTACCACTTTGTAACTGAGCAATGATCTCTTCGGCTGCCGCCTTTTCGGTTACCAGTATGTGCCGGGCATTATATTCTTTCATCGAGACGCTCTTTAATTGCTCATCGTATTCAGCTTGCAAGGCTTCATCAGTCATATCGGTGTCTTTCAATTTTTCATCCAGCATGACTGCCAGGATTATACTTTCAGACTCTCTTTTGATTTGTTTGGTAACAGCATCCCGCTGGTCATAACCTTCTGCTTTGGCTGTTTGCAATAACAGCTCGCGATTAATCAGTTCGTTTAGTAGTAGCTGTGGTGTTTGCTGAAGCTCTGGATTTTCCTGGATTCGTTGGGTGGCAAACTCTTCAAAGTCAGACATATAGACTTTGGCTGTGTTAACAGTAGCGATTAACTTCTTTTCGCCATCGCTTGCACTATCATTTGCTGCTGTAGATGTAGAGCTGGTATCAGCTGATACTGCTCCAGAACTGTCTGTTTGAGCAGGCTGGTTACAGCCAATCAGAAGCAGTGCAATACTACTGATAATGAGTAAATTTATATTTTTCATGGGTGTTTCCTGAGTTGTTGTTTATGTTAGCCCTGTTGATAGTAATATTGTGCTACTTCAAAATGGCCGCCCTGGTCGATACTTACTAATTTCTCCCGGTTTTCAGCGCCCCCAAAGGCAGTTATGGCTGAAAATATCGTCCTGTGCAGGTGTTTCCTGATCACAGAATGCCGTTTACCAAGGTATGTATTGACCGAAAGCAATTGATTTTGTTCAATTTTATCAGTTAGTCATTCCGGGTTAGGGCATGAAAACAGTGTAATTATTGTGTCAGTAATTATCGAGGGCGTATCTTAGCCTAGATGAGTAGGGCTTTGGTAGGCTTGAAAGGCATGAAAACAGCTTGAATTGGTGGGCAGTAGTCGCTTTTTTCCCACTTCAACTGCGCGTATGATGTTGCGCCTGCTGCAATCACTGGTAAAAATAAACGCATGAGTCAGTATTTTGAGATTCATCCTGATAATCCACAGCTTCGTTTAATACGTCATTCTGTCGACATTATTCGAAAAGGCGGAGTCGTCGTGTACCCCACAGATTCGTGTTACGCACTGGGTTGCAGGCTGGATGATAAATCGGCGCTTAATAAAATTATCAGGATTCGGAAGTTGACCAAAGATCATCATTTTACACTGATGTGTCGGGATCTGTCTGAGATTTCGCGTTATGCCAAAGTATCGAATGAATCATTCAGATTAATGAAGGGACTGACCCCTGGCCCATATACCTTTATCTTACCGGCAACTCACGAGGTGCCCAGAAGGTTATGGAACCCCAAAGCTAAAACTATCGGTATTCGAGTACCGGATAATCCGGTTACCTTGGCATTGTTGGGTGAGCTCGATGAGCCACTGATGAGCACCACGCTGATTCTGCCTGAAACAGATATGGCAATGACCGACCCTTATCAAATTCGAGTGATGCTGGAGCATCAGGTTGATCTTATTGTGGACAGTGGTTTTTGTGGAATTGAGCCTAGTACTGTGATTGATATGACCTCAGGACTGCCTGAAGTAGTCAGGCGGGGTGTCGGGCCAATAGATTGGTTGGAAAAGCACTAAAAATTGCCTTTCGGACTCTCTTTTTTCGGGCAGATTGAGGGGGAATATCGTATACTGTGATCCTCAGTTCACTGCCTTGAAAAACCCTTGAATAAGCCATTTTGTTACCGTTTTAAGCAATCAGCTCATCAATGAGTACTGTACCTGACCCCCAAACCAGAATTCTTTCAGGTATGCGTCCTACCGGCCGCTTACACCTCGGTCATTATCATGGTGTGCTCAAGAACTGGGCTGAGCTGCAATACAATTACGAGTGCTTTTTCTTTGTGGCAGATTGGCATGCGTTAACCACCGATTACGAAGACCCGGCGGGAATCGAGCAAAACTCAATCGAGATGGTGATTGACTGGTTGGCTGCTGGCGTGAATCCGGGGTCATCGACACTATTTATCCAGTCTCAAGTGGAAGAACACGCCGAGTTACACTTATTACTTTCGATGATGACACCCTTGAGCTGGTTGGAGCGCGTGCCATCATTCAAGGATCAGCAAGAGAAGCTGCGCGAAAAAGATTTGGCTACCTACGGCTTTCTCGGTTATCCATTACTGCAGAGTGCAGATATTTTAATTTATCGCGCGGCTGGCGTGCCGGTTGGTGAAGACCAGGTGGCCCATGTTGAAATCACTCGAGAGATAGCACGCCGTTTTAATCATCTCTATGGCAAGGGCGTCGGCTTTGAAGAAAAAGCAGAGGCGGCAATTGCGAAAATGGGTAAGAAAGACAAGAAGCTCTACATGCAACAACGCCGTCGTTTTCTGGAAGAGGGCGAAACAGATGCGTTGGAAATAGGGCGTGCTTTGGTTGATAGTCAGCAGAATATTTCGGTTGGTGACAAAGAGCGGCTAATCGGATATCTGGAAGATTCCGGAAAAATCATTTTACCCGAGCCACAGGCATTGCTGACCAAGGCATCAAAAATGCCGGGCCTTGATGGTCAGAAAATGTCCAAGTCTTATGGTAATACCATCATGCTTCGAGATGATTCTGACACGGTCAATAAAAAATTATTAACCATGCAAACCGACCCAGCCAGAATCCGGCGCGATGATCCGGGTGATCCGGAGAAGTGCCCAGTCTGGGATTTCCATAAGATCTATTCGAGCGAGGAAACGCAGGATTGGGTCGAGCAGGGCTGCAAAAGTGCTGGGATAGGGTGCGTAGATTGTAAGAAGCCACTAGTTGAGGCTGTGTTGGCCGATCTTGAGCCAATGCAAAAGCGTGCCGCAGAATTCGAACAGAATCCTGATGCTGTGCGTGCGATTATCAATGAGGGGAAAGAAGCGGCCAGTGAAGTGGCGCGTGATACTATGGATGAGGTAAGAAAAGTGATGGGATTAGCGTACTCATGAGTAAAGACGTAGAGACCGGCACCACCGTTCAGGAAGAATTGCCATTTGCCATTGTGCACGGTGAGCCACTCAGCACCCCGCCGACAGATTTGTATATTCCGCCAGATGCCCTGGAAGTCATACTGGATGCGTTTTCCGGGCCAATGGATTTATTGCTCTATCTCATCAAGAGACAGAATCTGGATATCCTCAATATCCCCATCTCATTGGTCACCGACCAATATGTAGAATACATCAATATGATGAAAGCAATGAGACTGGAGCTGGCGGCAGATTATCTGGTGATGGCAGCGATGCTGGCTGAAATCAAGTCACGTATGTTGTTGCCACGCCCGGTTGAAGAAGATGATGAAGATGATCCTCGGGCGGAACTGGTACGTCGCTTGCAGGAATATGAGCAAATTAAAAATGCTTCCGATCAAATTGATGAGTTACCAAGACAGCATCGTGATTACCAATTGGTTGATGTTGATATACCAAAAGTAGAACGGCAAAAGCCACTACCGGATATCACTATGCGTGAACTGGTGTTGGCTTTTAACGCTGTGATGCAGCGTGCGGAAATGCAAAGTTCGCACGAAATTACCCGCGAAGTACTGTCGGTGCGAGAGCGTATGTCGATGGTGCTTAATCAGATTACAGATACGAGTCGGCTGATTGAGTTTCAATCCTTGTTTACGGTAGAAGAAGGCAGGATGGGTGTCGTCGTTTCATTTCTGGCGGTGCTCGAGTTATTGAAGGAAGGGTTGATTGATGTGGTTCAGTCTGAGCCGTTAGCACCAATTTATTTGAATGCTGTTGCCACAACGGAAGAGTCGCACCATGAAGAAGAGTGAGTTAAAAAAAGTTATTGAGGCTGCCTTACTGGCGGCAGACGCGCCACTATCAGTCAATCAGATAAGAAAGCTGTTTGCTGATCAGGAATTACCCAAGGCTGCAGAAGTCAAAAAGGCGATTGAGTCTTTAATCGATGACTGCAAGGATCGCGGCGTTGAACTGCGAGAAGTGGCCAGCGGATTTCGCTATCAAGTACGTCAGGAGCAAGCGCCATTGGTCGCCAAGATGTGGGATGAAAAACCCCCGCGTTATACCAAGGCATTATTAGAAACGCTGGCATTAATCGCTTATCGTCAACCGGTTACACGTGGGGAAATTGAAGGCGTTAGAGGCGTGTCAGTTAGCAGTAACATAATCCACTCCCTGATCGAGCGAAACTGGATTAAGGTTATCGGTCATAAAGAAGTGCCGGGTCGGCCAGCCTTGTTTGCTACGACCAATGAGTTTCTGGACTACTTTAACCTCAAGTCCTTACAAGAACTGCCTACGCTTGAAGAGATTACAGATCTGGAGGCGATCAACCCGGAACTTAAACTGGTAAGAAGTCTTGAGGTGGTTGCCAGTGAAAAAGGTGAAGATGTGGCGGATGCAGATGGCGAAGTTGCTGCTGATGGGGGTGATGTTGAGGAAGTTATCGACATCCAGAGCGTGCAAGTGGCTGAACTTACTGAAGACACCAGTAACGTAACCAAGCATTAATCCTGAACCAAATTCAAAGATTGAGAATTTAAGTGTCATTTAACAATCACATTCCTGATGGCTCTTTGTTACAATACGCCTGCTTGCATCGGTCCCCCGATGACGTGATGTTACAAACCCCGCCAGGCCTGGAAGGGAGCAACGGTAGTTTCGGAATCGTGCGTTGTGGTGTGGCTGGTGCAAGCACTTCCTGTTTTTTCTTATACCTACAAAATCAAGCATGAGTTATCAGGTACTTGCGCGTAAGTGGCGCCCGGCTAGTTTTGAAGAATTGGTGGGGCAGGAACATGTGGTACGTGCCCTCGTTAACGCCCTCAATACCGACCGAATCCATCACGCCTATCTGTTCACCGGAACTCGTGGTGTGGGGAAAACTACCATCGCCCGCATATTGTCTCGCTGTCTTAATTGTGAGCAGGGTGTCAGCGCCGCACCATGTGGTGAGTGTTCAGCCTGTCAGGAGATTCTGCAAGGCCGCTTTGTAGATTTGATTGAGGTCGATGCTGCCTCTCGTACCAAAGTGGAGGATACTCGAGAGTTACTGGAAAACGTTCAGTACACGCCAACCAGTGGTCGTTACAAGGTCTACCTGATTGACGAAGTGCACATGCTCTCCAAGCATTCTTTTAATGCCTTACTCAAAACCTTGGAAGAGCCACCACCACACGTAAAGTTTTTGTTAGCAACTACCGATCCACAAAAGTTGCCAGTCACAGTGTTATCGCGTTGTTTACAATTTAATCTCAAACGTGTCCCAGCTGATTTGATTTCAGGGCATATGGAGAAAATTGTAAAAGCTGAAAATATCAAAGCAGAGTCGCCCGCCTTGGTTCGTCTGGCACAAGCAGCTGATGGTAGTATTCGTGACGGTTTGAGTTTGCTTGATCAGGCGATATCTTTTGGTGATGGCGAATTAAGCGACGCTGATGTGGGTCGGATGTTGGGCAGTATCTCACGCGACCATTTGTTAAAGTTACTACAAGGCGTCTCACAGTCTGATGCGGCAGCGGTCATGACTGCAATAGATGAGTTGGCAGAAATGTCTCCAGATTATAGTGTGGTACTGGATGACTTGATTTCCTTGCTGCATAACTTTGCTGTTTTGAACGCGATTCCAGAGATTCAGGATGAACGTTTGGGCGAGCTAACGCCTGAACTAATCGCATTGGCTAAAGATTTCAATGCTCAGGACTTGCAGCTCTTTTATGAGATTGCCGTGCGTGCGCGCCGAGACCTGCCTGTCATACCCAACCGGCGCTATGGCTTGGAGATGGCGATGCTACGGATGTTGGCGTTTGGTATACAGTCGGGTGATGCTGTAGTTGAACAGCCAAAAAAGGCCAGACGTGTAGTAAATGATGCCGTACCTGCGCCGGCCAAAAAACCGGCCCCTGCGGCAACAGCAGAAAAAGTAATACATGAAACCCCGGCTCCAGTTGCTACTCCAGAAGTACAGACGCAAGCTGTTGAGGTGGCTCCAGCAACTAGGGCTGACAATGTTCAACCTGAACCTGAACCTACTCCGAACGCTGTTAAAGAAGATCCTGTGCAAACCAGTGCTACACCACAACCTGAGCCCGAGCCTGAGCAGTTGATGGGTGAAATCAATATGAATAACTGGGCTGAGGTTATACCTCGGCTTAAGTTGGTGGGCATGAGTCAGGCACTGGCGAGTCATAGCACTATTGCCAGTCTGGAAGATAACAAGTTGACGCTGGCGATGGCGGCCAGTGATAGCACATATTTAACCGAGACTAGTCAAAAAAACTTAACCCAGTCGTTGTCAGCTTATCTGCAAAAAGAGATCATGTTGATATTTACTACTATTGAAGAAGTACCCGACAGCCCGGCGGAAAAAGCCAAACGTGCAAAACTGGCACGCGAGCATCAGGCTGATAGCAGCATACATTCAGATCCGGTCATAGAGAGTCTGACCTCAACATTTAATGCAACCATCATCCCAGGTTCAATTACGCCTGATGGTGAAACTGAAGGAGATAGTCAATGAAAGGTGATCTTGGAAATATCATGAAGCAAGCTCAGAAGATGCAAGAGCAAATGATGAAGGCCCAGGAAGAATTGGCCACATTAATCGTCACCGGTGAGTCTGGAGGTGGCATGGTTGCGGTAGAGATGAGTGGACAACATGAAATAAAGAAAGTGTCTATCGACGATACTCTTATCGGCGATGATAAAGACATGTTGGAAGATTTATTGGCGGCTGCGATGAATGATGCTGTGCGCAAAGTTGGTGAAGCCAGTCAGGGTAAAATGGGTAGTTTGGGCGGTATGCTTCCGGAGGGCTTTAAGCTACCGTTTTAAAATGCAGCCAAAGAATCTATTAGAAGAGTTAATGGAGAGCCTGCGTATCCTACCGGGTGTGGGCCCGAAGACGGCTCAGCGTATGGCATTTCATTTGCTGGAGCGTGAGCGCGACGCAGCCATGACACTAGCGACTAAAATCCAGGAGTCTGTTACTAGAATCGGGCATTGTCAGCGCTGTCGTACCTTCACTGAAGAAGAAGTCTGCGATATTTGTTCTAATAAAGCTCGGAATAATGCGCTGCTTTGTGTGGTTGAAAATCCAGCAGACTTATTAGTGCTGGAGCAATCAGCCAGCTATCGCGGTTATTATTTTGTGTTGATGGGGCGGTTGTCGCCACTGGATGGTATTGGCCCCGAGGCATTGGGGATGGATCATCTGGAAGTGATTCTGGACGAGGGTAATATCAAGGAAATTATTCTCGCTACCAATTCAACCGTAGAGGGCGAGGTTACTGCACACTATATTAGTGAAATGGCTGCTTCAAGAAACATCTCTACCTCAAGGATTGCCCAGGGTATACCAATGGGTGGCGAGCTCGAATATGTTGATCGCCAAACACTGGCACATGCAATTGAAGGAAGAACCACTTACTAGTAAGGCGGATCTATGAACGAATGTATTTTTTGTAAAATTGTTGCCAGGGATTTACCCGCCGAGATTTTGTATGAGACTGAGCAAGTAATTGCCTTTCGGGATTTGAATCCGGTGGCTCCGCAACACATTCTGATTATCCCGACCAAGCACATAACCTCGACCAATGATCTTGAGGAAGAAGATGCGGTTGTGGTTGGTGACATGCATCTGGCCGCGGCTGAGATAGCCAAGCGTGAGGGCATTGATAAAAGTGGTTTTCGTACCGTCATGAATTGTGGTCTGGATGGTGGTCAGACGGTCTTTCATATGCACTTGCATCTGCTTGGCGGAAGAACCATGAGTTGGCCGCCCGGCTGAATAATAATACTTCTGCTGTTACTTGTGGATTGATATAGTTTGAACTATGTCAGTTGAAGCCAATTCAGTTTTATCCACATTCCACCCGGCCATCAGTGAATGGTTTAGCACTAGTTTTCCCAGACCATCCGATGTTCAGTTACAGGCTTGGCCAAAAATTGCTGCGGGCGAGCATACCTTGCTGGCGGCACCGACTGGTTCTGGTAAAACACTCGCCGCCTTTCTGGCATGTATTGATGCCTTGGTAAAAGAGGGTGTCGAAAAGCCATTACCCGATGAAGCACGGGTGTTGTATGTGTCTCCATTAAAAGCACTCTCCAATGATATTCAAAAAAATCTGCAAGCTCCTATTCAAGGCGTAAGGGACAAGTTGCTTGAGATGGGTCTGGCTGATGTCGAGATTAATGCCTGGGTCAGAACCGGAGATACTCCGCAATCAGAACGCGTCAAGGCTACCAAAAAGCCACCACACATTATTGTGACCACGCCCGAGTCATTATATTTATTGCTGACTTCAAAATCGGGTCGCAAGATGTTGGGCACTATCAACACTGTGATTGTGGATGAGATCCATGCTGTTGCCAGTAACAAGCGAGGCGCCCACCTGAGTTTGTCTCTTGAGCGTTTACAAGCTTTATGCGGACGCAGGCTAACTCGTGTTGGTTGCTCGGCTACTCAAAATCCGATTGAGTTAATCGCCGGTTTCCTTGTTGGCGATCGAGATGAAAAGTGTCACATAGTTGATACTGGCCACGTACGTGAGCGAGATATGGCATTGGTGACCACTGAGTCACCGTTGCAGGCAGTGATGCCGAATGAAGTTTGGGGAGAAGTTTATGACGCGCTTGAGAGACTAATACTCGAGCATAAAACCACGCTGATTTTTGTCAATACCCGACGCTTGGCTGAACGTGCAGCCAAGAATTTATCAGAACGCCTGGGTGACGAGTTTGTGACTTCGCATCACGGCAGCTTGTCTATCGAGCATCGTAAGTTGGCCGAAACCGATCTAAAAACGGGCAAGTTAAAGTGTTTGATTGCCACAGCCTCACTTGAATTGGGTATCGATATTGGCCATGTTGACCTGGTCTGTCAGTTGGGTACACCACGATCAATTTCTGTCTTGTTACAACGCGTTGGCCGAAGTGGCCACAGTATTGGTGAAACACCAAAAGGGCGTTTGTTTCCTTTATCTCGTGACGATTTGGTTGAATGTACGGCACTCATCAATGCGGTGCAGAAAAATGAGCTGGATCGGCTGGAAATCTGTGGCGCACCATTGGATGTATTGTCGCAGCAAATTGTAGCCGAAGTTTCCGGCAGAGAAGAATGGGCGACCACAGAGTTGTATCAGTGCTTTAAACAAGCCTGGCCTTATCGTTCATTATCTGACGCCGATTTTATAAAGATTATTCAAATGGTTGCCGATGGGTTTTCAACTCGCCGAGGTCGGCGGGCTGCCTATCTGCATTACGATGCTATTAATCATAGAGTTCGTCCGCGAAAAGGTGCGCGCCTTACCGCGATCACCAATGGTGGCGCAATACCTGATCAATTTGATTACGAAGTGTTTATGCTGCCTGAAGCATTCAGGGTGGGTACTTTGAATGAAGATTTCGCCTTTGAGTCGATGCCCGGCGACATCTTTCAGTTGGGTAATACATCGTATCGAATCCTGAAGGTAGAACAAGGCAAAGTATTTGTCGAAGATGCACGTGGAGAGCCGCCGAACTTGCCATTCTGGCTGGGTGAGGCTCCAGGTCGAACCGATGAGTTGTCCGAGGCGGTTTCGTTATTACGCACAAGTATTGATAGCTGGCTGGATCAGGGTATGCAACATGCGGTAGTACAGAGTAAAGAAAAATATGGTCTTAGTGAGAGTGCCGCGGAACAACTAATCAGCTATCTGGCGGCTACCAAGGCTGCACTGGGATTAATTCCGAGTCGAAAGCATGTAGTCTTCGAACGATTCTTTGATGAAACCGGTGATATGCATTTGGTGATTCATTCTCCCTATGGTGTACGCATCAACCGCGCCTGGGGTTTGGCATTGAGGAAAAAATTCTGTCGCCAGTTTAATTTTGAACTCCAGGCAGCTGCGCTGGAAGATTCAATCGTGCTGTCTTTATCGGTAACGCACAGCTTCCCGATAGAAGAACCCGCTGGTTATGTGAAGTCGGCTTCGGCGCGTGACACGCTGGTACAGGCATTATTGGATGCGCCGATGTTCCCGACCCATTGGCGTTGGGTGGCTTCGATAGCGCTAGCGATCAAGCGTAACTATGCAGGTAAACGAGCACCGGCACCGTTTCAGAGAAATGATGCTGAAGACCTGGTGGCGTTGTTATTTCCAGATCAGCTGGCGTGTGCCGAAAACCTGACCGGACGACGGGAAGTTCCTGATCATCCATTGGTCACCCAGGCAATAAATGACTGTCTGCATGAGGTTATGGATTACGACGGCTTTCATCAATTGCTCTTGAAAATCGAATCTGGTGAGGTCGTTATTAGTGGTCGCGACTTGAATGCACCTTCACCTATGGCAGCAGAAATTCTGACGGCGCGACCCTATGCATTTTTAGATGATGCGCCCGCCGAAGAGCGACGAACGTTGGCGGTACAGTCTCGTAGCTTTATCGACCCTGCCAGTGCTGCTGATTTGGGGCGGCTTGATCCTTTGGCTATTCAGCGCGTGCGTGATGAAGCGTGGCCTGAACCAGCGAACGCTGATGAGTTACACGATGCCTTGATTGTGCTCGGATTTATTACTGAGGAAGAGGGGCTGGCTGGTTGCCGTGATGCTGAGAGCAGTGCTCACGGAGTGAAGTGGTTGTCGTTGTTTGAGGAGTTGCAATCGTCCGGCAGGGCGACCAGATTACAACTTAATAAACACGCGCTATGGGTGGCTACTGAACGATTGCACGAATTTATCGGGTTGTATGACGATGTCTCAATGCAACCAGCAATTACTCCATTACAAGCAGCAACGGAAGATCATGATGTCGCTATTCGGGAGATCATCCGTTCGAGACTTGAAGGACTGGGTCCAACCACTACCAGTGATGTCGCGAATTCAATTGAGCTTCCTGAAAACCTGGTTGAAGTAGGATTATTGAGTTTGGAGCAGCAAGGTTTTGTGGTTAGAGGTGATTTCACGCAACGCCAGTCGGCCACTACCCATGCAGAGAATGCAGAAGAGCTGGAGTGGTGTGAACGGCGATTAATTGCTCGTATTAATCGTTATACGATCAAACGACTACGAAAACAGATTCGTCCTGTTTCACCAGCTCGATACATGCAATTTTTGCTGCGTTGGCATGCTTTGCACGAGCCACGCGAGGGCTATGACGCTCTCATGATCAGCCTGCAACAGTTGGAAGGGTGCAGTATTGCTGCAGGTGCCTGGGAACATGAAATACTCGCTTCCAGAGTCGACTCTTATAGTCCTGAGCTACTCGATGGTGCTTGTGGTTCAGGTCAGTATAGTTGGATGAAGTTGCTGACTAAGAACATTACAAAAAAGGATCTGGGTAAACGTAAAAGCACGCCAGTTAGAAATACACCAACATCTATTATGGAGCGCATAGCGATAGGACACTGGCGACCATTTTTGCCCGATATAGATTTTGAACAAGTTAGTTTATCCGCCGAGGCAACAAAAGTGCTGGCGGTGATTGAAGCACGAGGGGCTAGTTTTTTTACCGATCTGGTGCAACATAGTGGTTGTCTGAGGACGCAGGTGGAAAATGCGTTGGCAGAACTGGTGAACTGGGGACTGGTAACTTCGGATAGTTATGCCGGGCTGCGTGCCCTGGTAAAACCATTTGTAAAACGTCCGGGCTTTAGTGGTAGAAGAAGAGGAAGGCCAGCCGAGGCAGGGAACTTGCTGTTTGACCGTGCCGGGCGTTGGTCATTGCTGGATTTACAACAAGCAGATGGTCGTGAAGAAAGTGTTGAATATATTGCACATGCTTTGTTACAAAGATACGGGATAGTTTTTCGTAAAGTGCTCAGTCGTGAAACAGGCTTGCCGCCATGGCGCGAATTGCTCAGGGTTTATTGGCGTATGGAAGCACGTGGCGAGATTCGCGGTGGGCGTTTTATCAGTAGTGTTGCTGGAGAGCAGTTTGCGTTACCAGAGGCAATTACCGGAATGCGAAAAATCAAGGTGGACTCATCAGTGGAAGAACAGGTGGTTATCTCTGCTACTGACCCTTTAAACCTGGTAGGTATCATCTTACCAGGCGATAAAATCACGGCAAACATCAGTAACCGTATTTTATTTGTAAATGGTGTGCCAACTGCTGCTTTGATAGGCGACAAGATAGAACTGTTGGAGCACGCGTCTAAAACAGAGGTTTCACTGGAAATGAAGACAGCATTAATACGGAGGCATCGGGGTGTACGCAAGCCGCGCTCGAGTAACGTGAGCTGGTTAAAGTGAGCTTTGTTGTTTGAGTAAGCGCGCGAAGCTATCCATGCGTTGCTGGCTGATAAGGCCTTGTTCGAATTGTTCGCGTACTGCGCATGCTGGTTCTTGTTGGTGCCGACAATCATTGAATTTACAGCGCGCCGCAGCCTCATGGATTTCCAGAAAGCCGGCGCTGACTTGATTCGCGCTCAGTGCGGTTGCTGTGAAATCACGGACCCCGGGCGAGTCAATTAAATATGCATCTTCACCCAATGGGTAGCACTGCGCGACCGAAGTCGTGTGTTGTCCATGACCACTGCTTTCCGAAAGCGCGCCAATCTTAATCTCGCTGTGTTCGATCAAATAATTAGCCAGCGTTGACTTGCCCATGCCGGACTGGCCTACCAGGATATTGGTTTTGCCAGTCAATTGATTGTCTAATGACTCAAGACTCGCTGGGTCATGCAAGCTGGTGATAAGACTCTTGTGTCCTATCTTTTTATAGTAATCGTGCGTCTGATGTAAATCCTCGCTGTTTTCCAGGTCAGATTTATGCGCTAGCAGTAAAACCTCTACCCCCATGTCGATGCCAGCTACTATTAACTGGTCGACTAACTGCCAATCCGGTACGGGCTTGATTGCAGTGACGATGACGATTTGATCAATGTTGCTAGCCAGTGTTTTAGTTTTGTTGCGAAAATCAGCGCGTTGCAAAACGTTTTTACGTGTAGCTATTGATGTAACTACCTCTCCATCTTTGGTATCAGTCTCAAATTCGACCTGGTCACCACAGGTAATATGTTCAAGCCTGCGACGTACGCTGGCCGTAAGGGTTTGTTGATTGGGCAATAATAATAATACGCTGGCACCATAACGGGCGAGCACCAAAGCTGAAGATGACTCAGGCAAGGTTATTCAAGTAAGGCATCAATTTTGGCAGCACAGATAAAATCATTTTCGGTTATTCCCGAAGCTGAATGTGTGGTGTAGGTGATCTGAACTTTGTTATAGCTGACCAGCATTTCCGGGTGATGGTCTTCCATGTTGGCAAGCCAGGCAACAGCGTTAACAAAGGCCATACTTTCGTAATAATTATTAAAGCGGACCTGCCTTTGCAAGGAGTTTTCTTGCTCATTTAGATGCCACTCGGATTCAATCTGGCTCATGTAGTCGAGAAACTCATCCTGGTTAATCAGGCCGGTTCCGGTTACTTGGGGGTCACAGTGCATTTCGCGTAAATCACTCATTTCTTTTCTATAAATCCATAATAGGTTTGGTTGAGATAGTTTGTGACTTGTTTTATTTGGGCCTGATTCCATTGTGCATCAGAACCATCGGCAAAATGTTTAACCAGTGATTCAAGTTGTTCAATGCTATTGGCCATCCGTGTACTACGAGTATAAATCACTGCACCATCACCATCGGTAATATTGATATGACAGCCGCTGCATTGCTGATCATGTAATTGTTTGATTTCATTTGTATTTTCAGATTCAGATTGCAGCGAAAATGTCAGCAAAAGTAATGTGGCTAGTAACAGGAATGATAATCGCATAGTTGGTGGCGCTAGTAGTATGGTTCTATTGTAATCGATAATACGTGATGACTAAACCTGTTGCAGGGCTGCAATACGCTCGTGCGCCGGTGGATGGCTGTAGTAGATGCGACTATAGAGCGGGTCTGGCGTTAAACTGCTGGCATTGTCTTTGTACATTTGTAGTAATGCACTGACTAAATCAGTGGCAGATGATTTTTGTTTGGCAAATTCATCCGCTTCGAATTCGTTTTTTCGTGACCACCAAGAGAATATGGGTTGTAAGTAAAAGCTGAGGATCGGGCTTACCAGCACAAATAGTATTAATAAAGTAATCTGGCTGGTGTCAGTCACTCCCAGCGTTGCGGGTAATTGGCTGTGTATAAACTGGTCCACCAAATAAAAGCCTATTAAGGTAATTACAGCATTTACGATTATGCCTTTAACAATGTGTTTGCGTTTGAAGTGCCCCAACTCGTGAGCTAGCACCGCAATTATTTGTTCATGTGAAAGTGATTCAAGTAGCGTGTCAAAAAATACGATGCGTTTGGATTTTCCAAATCCGGTGAAGTAGGCATTGCCGTGACTGGATCTTTTAGAGCCATCCATGACGAATACTCCGCTGGAATTGAATCCATTTTCGCTGAGCAAAGTATTTATTTTCTCGAGTAGCTCCCGATCCTCGAGTTCACTAAACTTGTTGAATAAAGGAGCGATAAAGGTTGGGTAGGCCCAGCCCAGTAACAAACCAAAGCCTGTCCAGGCCAGCCAGCAATAGATCCACCAAAGGTCCCCAGCTTGTTGCAATAGCCAGAAAATCAGGCTGAGAATGGGGAGGCCGATTGCTGCGAACAGGATCAGGCCTTTGATGCGGTCAATGATAAAGGTCTTTAAATCAGTGTTATTAAAGCCAAACTTCTTTTCAATATTAAAGGTGTTCCAGAGGGTTAGGGGAAGTTGGATGACACTGCTGATTAGCAGTAATCCCGTGACTAGAAACAAGCCGTGCACAATGTAGTGATGCGAAAAACTGATGGCAAGAGAGCTGAGCCACTGCAGACCGCCTGCACTGGTCCAGAGTAATAATAATAGGACTTCGAGAATTAAAGACAGATTGCTCATCCGTCCTTTCGCATTGGTGTAGTCAGCCGCTTTTTTATGTTCTGCAAGGCTAATGGTTTCGTCGAAGGGTTTGGGCACGGCGTTTCGATGGTTGCGCACGTGTACTAACTGACGATGATTTAGATAGAGTCGGATACTAATCCAGAGCAGTACCAGTACAAGAAAAATCAGGGTAGTTGTATTCATGTTAAATCAATCGAACTTTTTGACGGTGGTGGCTGCTAGAATAGCAAAGATTAGCTGATTAGTGTCTTAAGGATAGTGTGCATGGAACCAACAAATTTAATCTGGATTGATCTGGAAATGACCGGGCTGGATACCGTCAATGATCATATTATTGAAATTGCAACAATTGTGACCGATAGTCAGTTAAATGTTTTGGCCGAAGGTCCGATGTTGGCTGTGCACCAGCCACAGTCAGAGTTGGACAAAATGGATGAGTGGAATCAAACCCAGCATGGAAAATCCGGCTTGATCAAGCGGGTACAGGAAAGTGATATAACCATGGCTGAAGCTGAAACGCAGACGCTGAATTTCCTGGAAGAGTATGTGCCGGCAAAAGTATCACCAATGTGTGGCAATACTATCTGCCAGGACAGGCGTTTTCTGGCGCGAGAAATGCCAACCCTGGAAGCATTTTTTCATTATCGCCATATCGATGTCAGTACTCTCAAAGAATTGGCCGCGAGATGGTATCCACAAGTTGCCAACGGCTTTGAAAAAGGCGGCACCCATTTGGCGATGGATGATATTCGTGATTCGATACGTGAGCTTAAGTACTACCGCGAGAAGATTTTAATACCCACCAGCTAGCGGTTCGGCGGTGTCATGATGGTGGGCACGCCTTCCATGTATGGATTTTCATCCGGATAATCACGGGTGAAGTGCAAGCCGCGACTTTCATGCCGTGACAGTGCGGACTTGATAATGAGCTCCGCCACCTGCACCAAATTACGTAATTCAATCAGATCACCCGTCACTTTAAAGTTCGAATAAAACTCATAGATTTCGCGGTTGAGAAGATCAACACGGTGTTGGGCGCGTTCCAGTCTTTTAGTAGTGCGAACAATACCAACATAATCCCACATGAAGCGACGCAATTCGTCCCAGTTATGTGTCACCACGACTTGTTCATCCGAGTCCGTGACCCGGCTTTCATCCCACGGTGGAATCTCATCTTCGTTGTTATGTATTTGTTCTCTCGATTCGATGTCTTCAACTGCTGCTTTGGCGAACACCAGGCATTCAAGTAAAGAGTTGCTTGCCAGCCGATTCGCACCATGCAATCCGGTGCATGTTACTTCACCTACTGCGTATAAATTGGTGATGTCGGTGCGACCACGCAAGTCGGTGTTCACACCACCACAGGTGTAGTGAGCAGCTGGTACGACCGGAATCGGGCCCTTGCTCAAGTCAAACCCGTATTGCTCACAGCGTTCATTGATATTGGGGAAATGGTCCTGGATAAATGTTTCTGGTTTATGACTAATATCCAGATAGACACTGTCAGTACCTAACCGCTTCATTTCGTGGTCAATGGCTCGTGCAACAATGTCACGTGGCGCAAGCTCCATACGCTCGTCAAAACGTTCCATAAAGCGTTCGCCATCAGCCAACTTTAGTTGAGCGCCTTCGCCACGCAATGCTTCCGATATCAGAAATGATTTAGCCTGAGGGTGATAAAGACAGGTTGGATGAAATTGCATGAATTCCATGTTGGCGATAGTGCAGCCGGCACGCCATGCCATGGCTATACCATCACCGGTGGAGCCATCCGGGTTACTGGTGTAGAGATACACTTTGCTGGCACCACCCGTAGCGAGAATTACAAATTTCGCCTGAAACACATCCACTTTTTTTGATTTGCGGTCGAGTACATAGGCACCCGCAATATAACGTTCGTTGTGGGTGCCGCGAGTAATTAAATCGATTGCCATATGATGTTCAAACAAATCGATATTGTCATGTATTCTGGCAGAGGTTACTAACGAGGTTTCAATGGCTTTGCCGGTTGCGTCAGCGGCATGCGCGACGCGGCGGTGGCTGTGCCCACCTTCCCGGGTCAGGTGCAGCTCATTATTGGAGCCGGGTTCATCGTCAATCGTAAAATCAACGTTAATACTCTTGAGCCATTCAATTGCGGCTGGTCCGCCATTCACGGTATGTTCAACAGCATCTTTATCACACAGGCCAGCACCCGCTATAAGGGTGTCTTCAACGTGTGATTCGAGTGAGTCGTCGTCGTCCAATACGGCGGAGATTCCGCCCTGGGCATACATGGTACTGCCTTCATTTAGCTCTACCTTACTGAGCACAGCAATTTTGCGTTGTTGTGCCAGGCGTAGCGCGAGGCTTAAGCCTGCAGCGCCGCTACCAATGATTAGAACATCATGCTGGTGTAACATATATTAGTTAACTGTATGATAGGTGGAATTAGTCTATTTTCTCATAGTTTGACAAATCCACGCAGTGTTTTTTTTAGTGTTATGGCACACTGTGTTTATGCTTGTTAAGTTATCCGTTTAAGGAGTTTCGTGAAATCTGGTTCTAAAGAAAGCGCTACCAGCCTTGATAAGGAGCTGGTCAGACGGGTACAGCAAGGTGAAAAGGCAGCATTTGATATTCTGGTAAAGAAATATCAGCACAAAATCATCTCTCTGGTCGGGCGCTATGTTAAAGACCCGATGATTGCCGAGGATATTGCCCAGGAGTCATTTATCAAGGCTTACCGGGCAATCGAGCGTTTTCGTGGTGATAGCGCGTTCTATACCTGGCTGTATCGCATCGCTATTAATACGGCGAAAAATCATTTGGTCGCAACCGCTAGAAGGGTGCCACTAGACGGTGTTGATGCTGCCGATGCCGAGCAGTACGATGATGGCGCTCTACTACGTGATCAAAGCACACCCGAAAGCGAGATGTTAACCGATGAGATTCGGGATATTGTGTTTGCTACTATTGATAATCTACCGGAAGATTTACGTATGGCTATTACGCTGCGTGAGATCGAAAATATGAGTTATGAAGAGATCGCTGAGGCGATGGAATGCCCGATTGGTACGGTGCGTTCGAGAATATTCAGGGCACGTGAAGCAGTAGACAAAGTTTTGCAGCCATTATTGAACTAATCAGGTTAAAAATTGCCTGATAATCAGATAGATGGTTGATGGCTATGGATAAAACAGGGCTTAACAAATGAAGAACAAAACTGACGAGCGAATTTCAGCACTTTTTGACGGTGAATTATCCCGTTTTGAAACGCGCCGATGGACCGGCGAAATGTTGGAAAAAGAAGAATTATCCAAACGTATCAATCGATATCAGATGATTGGTGATGTTCTGCGTGAAGAAATGCCTGCTAAAATCAATCCAGAGTTTAGTAAAACCGTCAGTAGCATGCTTGCAGAAGTAGAAGTCGAGCCTCATAAACGTAGAGAGTGGCTCAAGCCTGCTGGTGGTCTGGCAGTAGCAGCTTCTGTGGCACTGGTTTCTCTCTTGGGTTTACGGGTAATCACTACTCCTGAGACTGATCCAGTTGCAATTGCCAGTCTTTCAGCTGAAGCACAGCAGCTGCGTCGTGAATTACCAGCTTCCATCCCAGAGATTGCTACGGCCCGCTTACCTATAACGACAGTCAATAACCCGATAACCCCTGTAACTGATAACAGTCAAAACAGACCTGAGCCGAAAGTGCGTCAATTATCAGCTAACCAAGCATTTTTAACCAATTACATTGCCACACATTCACAATATGCTGATCCTAGCAGTATGATGTCTCATATACGTCTGGTAGGCTACGAACTGAACCCTCAGCAGTAAGTACCTCATGAAAAAAATCTTGTTGTTTTTGCTGTGCGCAGTTGCGACGCAAACTGCATTTGCTGACACTGAGGTTGTTCTTTCGCTTCTAAAGAAAATGGCTAACGCCGAGAAAACTCTCAACTACGAGGGTGATCTGGTGTATCTGCATGGTCCGAAAGTTGAAACCATGCATATTGTTCATGCCGTAGATCAAAAGGGCGAGCGTAAGCGTGTCATGTCCAAAAGTGGCGATGAAAAAGAAGTCGTTATGGATGCACAACACTTGTTTGCGGTGATGCCTGATGCCGGCACAATTCTGGTAGAAAAACGACGCCCCGGACAACAGCAGCAGGTCCAGTTTGCGAACTTGTATGAGGCCAATGAAAACTACGAGTACAAATTGCAAGGTAAGGAGCGCATCGCCGGTAAAAATTGTCAGGTCGTGTCTATCTACCCTAAAGATAATTTTCGATTCGGTTACCGGTTTTCAATCGAAGAAGAGTCCGGGTTGCTATTAAAAGCCCTGACCCAGGATCGTGCCGGGCAGATACACGAACAAATGACGTATACCAGTGTTGCTTTCCCTCAGACTATTGCGCCGGAAAAATTCACGGCGACATTGCAGAAAGATGAGTATCAGTGGCAAGAGTCAGTCAACGCCACAGAAGAGGGGGTTGAGCTACCGCAGTACAAGTCGGTATGGCGTTTGCAAGATTTGCCGCCGGGCTTTCAACAAGTCGAAAGTTCGCAACGCTTCATTCCTGGTACTCCTGGCCCGGTAGAGCATTTTGTCTTGTCAGACAAGCTGGCGACACTGTCTTTGTTCATTAGTAAAATAGAGCAAAGTAATGTGCCGCTCGAAGAAGGGGCTGGTCGTTCTGGCAGTTTGAATATTTATTCTGTGATTACTGATAATCACCACATTACCGTAGTGGGTGCTGTGCCCAAGAACACTATCGAGTACATTGCCAGGTCCTTACGACGAGATCCCTGAAATATGATCCGGGAGTCAGCCAAAGTCGTGTCCGTTTCAGACACTGGAAAAATTATCGTAGAAAGCTCAGGTCAAAAAACCTGTCATCGATGTGCGAATACTGGCGGGTGTGGCATTTCGGTGCTGGCAAAGTATTTTGGGGCTAAGCGGCATCAGTTTTCAGCGAGTAGTCATGTTGCTGTTAACGCCGGTGATCAGGTGCTGCTCGAGATTGAGAAATCGGCATTACTAGTGGCTGCTGGTTTGATGTATGTGCTGCCATTATCAATGATGATTTTTAGTGTTTTATTAGCGCAGTATGGTTTTGGTGTTAGTGCTGAAAGTATTCAAATATTGGTCGCTTTCGTTACTTTGGCTGCCGGTATTGTGTCGAGCCGAATTATCTCCAGATCAGGATATAAAGCTGGAAAATTTGAACCAGTTATAGTCTTACGCTATTTACCAGAGCTAGAAGCGGGAGCGAGCCTGCAAAAATAAGTTATTAGTGACAATTCCAAAGCTATTTTATGGTCTTTTATCAATCTCGTTGTCATAATCCACCCCAAATATTCATATCGTCATGAGGACTGAGTGCAATGCGTTCTTTTAAATTATTTTTAGCGGCTTCACTGCTGATAGTTGCCGGACAGGCACATAGTAGAGGGCTCCCCGATTTCACAGATTTGGTGGAAGATAACAGTAAAGCGGTTGTCAATATTACGACTACCATTACTGAATCCCAGCGCATACCCGGCATGGGCCAAAGTGGGCAAATCCCGGAAGATATACCAGAGGAACTACAGGAGTACTTCAAGAAGTTCTTTGAAGGTGCGCCCAATGCTCCTGAAGAGTTCGAACGTTCAGCTTCTGGTTCCGGTTTCGTGATTTCCTCGGATGGTCATGTGGTTACCAATCACCATGTGGTTGATGGTGCTTCAGAAGTCATTGTCCGTTTGAGTGATCGACGAGAATTTAAAGCGGAAGTAATCGGTTCTGACAAGAGCAGTGATATTGCGTTATTGAAAATCACGGCTAAAAAGCTGCCCGTAGTGACACTGGGTGATTCCAAGAAACTCAAGCAGGGTGAATGGGTGCTGGCAATAGGTTCTCCCTTTGGTCTTGATTATTCGGTCACTGCAGGAATCGTCAGCGCCAAGGGGCGAAGCTTGCCGGGTGAGAATTATGTGCCTTTCATTCAGACGGATGTGGCGATCAATCCAGGTAATTCTGGTGGCCCGCTGTTTGATATGGATGGAAAAGTGGTGGGTATAAATTCACAAATATACAGCCGTACTGGTGGTTTTATGGGCTTGTCATTTTCAATTCCGGTTGAGTTGATGATGGATGTGGTCGACCAGCTTAAAACCAACGGCAAAGTAACCCGTGGCTGGTTGGGTGTCATTATTCAGCCTGTTTCGAGCGATTTGGCAAAATCATTAGGCATGTTAACCCCGTCCGGTGCTTTGGTTAATCGTGTTTATGAAAATAGTCCTGCAGAAAAAGCAGGCTTGAAACAGCGTGACGTGATTATGGAATTTGATGGTGAGATTATTCCAGATTCGGCATCACTACCGCCCGTTGTCGGGACTACTCCGGTAGGATCGGCCTCAAAGGTGACCATCTTGAGGGATGGTAAAAGAGTGACGCTGCCTATCACAATTGAGGCATTGCCGGATGATGATAATCTGGCGGGTCTGGATGGCGGTGGTGCACCGGTTGAAGATTTGGGCCAATTAAATTTGAAGCTGCGCCCTATGACGGCCGAAGAGTTGGCCGATTATGATGTTGAATCAGGACTATATGTCGAAGGAGTGGCCAAAGGTTCAGCTGAAGATGCCGGAATTGTGCCGGGCGATGTCTTGGTGAGTATCAAAAATACAGAGCTCGATAGTGTTGATGCATTGAATAGCTTGATTGAGAAGCACGATAAAAGTGAGCCTCTGGATGTACTGGTCAAGCGCGGTAGTGGCTATCTGTTTTTGGTCATAAACTTTAAAAATGAATTATAACTTGAGTCTTGTTACCCGTGCCGGATGTCACCTGTGTATGGACATGGAAGCACGACTCGAGATTTATGCTGAACAATACGCAATACCCTACGTGATTAAAGACGTCGATGAGTCCCCCGAGTTGTTAGCGCGATTTAATCATGATGTTCCGGTCTTGCTGCAGCATGATGAAGTGGTTTGTATGCATTTTTTTGATGAGCAAAAAATAAGCAAGGCATTGCATCAATGAGTTCTGAAATACCACTGGAGCGAATTCGCAACTTTTCTATTATTGCGCATATTGATCATGGCAAGTCGACGCTGTCAGACCGATTGATCCAGCGTTGTGGCGGTCTTAGCCAGCGAGAAATGTCGGAGCAAGTGCTCGATTCGATGGATATTGAGCGTGAGCGAGGGATTACAATCAAAGCTCAAAGTGTGAGTCTGAATTACACCGCTGAAGATGGTCAGGAATACTTGCTCAATTTCATTGACACTCCTGGACACGTCGATTTTTCTTACGAGGTCTCTCGTTCCTTATCCGCATGTGAAGGCGCGTTGTTGATCGTTGATGCCAGTCAAGGCGTCGAGGCTCAGAGCGTTGCAAATTGCTATACCGCGCTGGACCAGGATCTTGAAGTTATTCCAGTGCTGAACAAAATTGATTTGCCAGCAGCTGACCCTGATCGAGTCGTTTCGGAAATTGAAGAAGTTATAGGTATTGAGGCGCATGGCGCCTTGTTTGTCAGCGCCAAGACGGGTGAGGGTATCGATGAGTTACTTGAGCAAATAGTAGAAAAGGTCCCGCCACCCAAGCCACCAGAAGATGATGTGCTCAGAGCACTGATCATCGATTCGTGGTTTGATAATTACCTCGGTGTGGTTTCACTGGTACGTGTTATGAGTGGTGAGCTAAAACCAAGACAAAAACTATTGGCGATGGCGACAGGTAGAAATCATCTGGTCGACAAGGTGGGGATATTTACTCCCAAGGCCAAAGATACGCAAAGGCTGGGTGCGGGAGAGGTTGGTTATCTGATTGCTGGCATGAAAGATATTGATGCTGCCAGAGTAGGTGATACTTTTACCAGTGCTGATCATCCAGCAGAAGAACCACTACCTGGTTTTCAGGAAGTACAAGCAAAAGTATTTGCAGGATTGTTTCCAACCAACTCTGAGCAATACCCAGACTTTCGGGATGCCTTAGAGAAACTACGACTCAATGACGCGTCGTTAAATTATGAGCCTGAAACATCAGAAGCGCTTGGCTTTGGTTTTCGGTGTGGCTTTCTGGGTATGCTACACATGGAGATTATCCAGGAGCGCCTTGAGCGTGAATACAATCTCGATCTGATTACTACTGCACCGACAGTGGTTTATGAGGTAGAAAATAATAAGGGCGAAGTACTGAATATTCACAACCCGGCACAATTACCTGAAAGCAATCATATCGCCGAGATCCGTGAGCCGATTATTCAGGCAAATATTCTTATGCCGCAAACTGTGGTGGGCGATGTTATAAAGCTATGTATAGAAAAACGGGGCGTGCAAAAGAAGATGACCTATCTGGGTAACCAGGTACAGTTAGTCTATGAAATACCAATGAGTGAAGTGGTGATGGACTTTTTTGACAGACTCAAATCTGTTAGCCGAGGCTATGCATCTTTTGATTATTCATTTCTACGTTTCTCAGCTGCACCGTTGGTGAAGCTGGATATATTGATCAATGGTGATAAAGTGGATGCGCTGGCCGTGATAATACACAAAGAAGCCAGCCAGAGGCGCGGTCGTGAATTGACCGAAAAGATGCGCGAGATTATTCCGCGGCAAATGTTTGAGGTTGCTATTCAGGCTGCCATTGGTTCACATATCATCGCGCGTAGTTCGGTTAAGGCGTTAAGGAAAAACGTAACAGCTAAATGTTATGGTGGTGATATTACACGCAAGCGTAAGTTGCTGGAAAAGCAAAAAGCCGGCAAGAAAAGAATGAAGCAGATTGGTAGGGTGGAAATACCTCAGGAAGCTTTTTTGGCAGTATTAAAAGTAGAAAAATAACAGGAAGTGTAGATGCCATTTGATTTAGAGCTGGTGCTCGTTATTGCTTCAGCAGTAACAGGGTTTATCACATTGCTGGAGATTTTCTGGCTAAAGAAAAAACGTTTCGCCAAAGTGACTGCTCCTGAATCGGCAGAGCAAAAACAACCGGTCTTGGTTGAATATGCGGTTTCATTTTTTCCGGTGTTATTAATTGTGCTGGTGCTGCGATCTTTTTTATTCGAGCCATTTCACATTCCATCAGGCTCGATGCGACCTAACCTTTTGGTGGGTGATTTTATCCTTGTGAACAAGTTCGCATACGGTGTACGTCTACCTGTGATACATACTAAGATTATAGATCGACCCGGGCCTAAACGTGGCGATGTGGTGGTGTTCAGGCATCCGATAACACCTGAACGTGATTACATTAAGAGGCTTATTGGTTTACCAGGTGACACGATCCAGTATCGTGACAAACGACTGGTGATTAATGGGCAGCCTGTTGAAGCAGATTTTAGCCATGATTACGAGCCGGCCAATGGCTACACGGATGATTATAGCTCTAAAGTCTTCAATGAAGATTTACTTGGAGTTGAACATCTGATGATGACTCATCCACAAAAGAACTTAAATCGTGATTTCAAAGTTGTCGTACCAGAGAATGAATATTTCATGATGGGTGATAATCGTGACAACAGTGCGGATAGTCGCAGTTGGGGCTTTGTACCAGAAGAAAATCTGGTCGGAAAAGCCATGTTTATATGGATGAACTTTAACCTGAGTAAGCGCAGTTCCAGTTTGAAGCGTGTAGGTACCGGAATTAAATAATTGGAGAATGAAATGAAAAGTTTACATCGACAGAAAGGAATCTCGTTTTGGGCAATATTGATCCTTGTGCCAATGATTGGTTTTTATATGTTTTTGGGGATTAAGTTGGGCCCTGAGTATATGAACTTCATGACTGTTAAAAATGCTGTTGAAGGAGTTGCGAATCAGCAGGGTATAAAAAAACCAAGTCGGCAAGAGATGCGTTTGAATATTGCAAAAAGATTAAATGTTAGTTCTATTTATTTTATGGAAGAGGATTACATTAACTTTAAAGAAATGAAAGATGGTATGCATATACTAACGAAGTACGACCGGGAAATTCCTTTAGGTGGAAATGTGTATGTGACTCTCAAGTTTGAGCATGATGCCTTGGTGAAAAATAACTAATCCGAAAAAACTTTTGTTATCTGTACTTGAGACTGAGTTAGCGCAACCAGACCTTCTCAAGCAAGCGCTTACCCATAGAAGCGTGGGTAGCAAAAATAACGAAGTCCTCGAATTTCTTGGTGACAGTGTCTTAAATCTGGTCATCTCAAATGAATTGATTAAACTATTTCCAGATGCTCGAGAGGGGGAACTCTCACGATTGCGTGCCTGGTATGTGCGTGGTTCAACACTGGCTGATATAGCAGAAGAAAGCCAGTTGGGTGAGCACCTCAAGTTGGGCGAAGGCGAGCTCAAGAGCGGTGGCTTCAGACGTCGTTCTATAATGGCAGATGCGGTAGAAGCCCTTATCGGCGCAGTCTATCAATCAAGCGGTTTCACCGTAGCACAAGAATATGTATTGGCTATTTATGCCAGCCGACTTGCATCTCCGCCCGACCCACAAACACTAAAGGATCCTAAAACACGGCTTCAGGAATGGCTGCAATCCAGAAGTCAGGTCATACCAGTGTACGAGTTGGTTGGAACGACAGGGAAGGCGCATCAGCAGGAATTTTCGGTCACGTGTACAATTAGCAGTATGGATGTAATGACAACAGCGAGTGGTAACAGTAGGCGCAAAGCAGAGCAATTAGCCGCGGAAAAAGCACTGGAACAGGTATTTAATGCCTGACAAAAAAACGCGGTGCGGCTATGTTGCCATTATCGGGCGGCCCAATGTTGG
>CALISW010000048.1 GCA_938041655.1 uncultured Thiotrichales bacterium
TCCTGCTCTACTTCAAAACCAAGAATGTGCCAAAATTGAATTAATTCATCACGGCGTGAAACATGATTGCCAAAAACAAATTCGTGTATGCCTGACTCTGCCAGTAATCCCACTATCTTTCCTGCCTCAAATAACGGTGCAAGTGTTATAATCATATAACATTATAACAATTACATTCTCCACAATTTCCAAAGAGGTTCTCTATGAAGGCATCGTTAACCATAATAGTATTAATTATCAACCTGTTGATCGGATCTGCTCAAGCTCAATCACAACGCCCAGGTACCCAAAAGGACGGTACCGAAGCCGCTCGCGATCTATTAGTGATCGAAGCTATGCTGCCCGGAATCTATAATAATGCTAACCAAAGCTACTTTGATCAGCGCCTCAAACATGAAGTTAAGCATGGTTTCTTTGAAACTACAGTAGAGCGCCTGGATAACATTTCCAACGGAAAATCCGAGTTCATGGTTACCCTCAGCAAAGGCAGCGGAGACAGCAAAAAGCAAAGCCAGCACATCTGGTCTTTTGAGGAGCACCCGGCCGGATTAAGTTTGCTAATGTCGACCCAGGAAGTTAAAGAAAACGGCAAACGCACTAAAGCCAGTAAATGTCAGCTTGAATGGTATCGTGAGGCTGGTCAGTTCAGCGCTGATATCTATGGAGACTGCAGTAACGCAAAAATTCAGAATGCCGCTATATCAGAAAAGCAGCTATGGATCGGCTTTGCTGAGGATGCAGACGGAACGATCAAGATGCACAAGGCGCGTGAATTTGAATGCTATGCCGATATTCCAGGCGTCGGTGGCGGTAGAGATGAGCCGTACATACATTATGAAGGCTTCAAGATTCACGACCTGGGCGGGAACTTCTGGTTCAACTCTGAAGATGGTAGACGACTTGGTGTTAGCCTGTTCACAGTTGACTGGCCGATGAACAATGACGTCGGCATATTCACCCGCGATTCTTTAGTTGTATATGTCAAAGAAGACTTTGGCGATGAGATTAAAGAACTGAGCTACGCTTTTACCGAAGCAGATGCTAAACGCATAGGCATTAATTTGAAATGGATGCTGGTTAGTTGCTACATGGAATCTAACGCTGAAACTACGCCATTTATGTAAATAAAAAGGCGGCCACATCAATTGATGTGGCCGCCTTATATTTATAACTTACTCTTCAGACAGCTGACCAAATAAATCAGCCCACACCCGTGTAGCCTCACCTTCTTCAGTCACCACTTCAAAAGTTTTTCCACGGGCACTTTGATTAGATATAGCCGCAACGCAAATTTCAGCAACGTCATCTCGACTAATTCGGCCTTCTTCTAACTTATCTCCTTGATCAAATAACAAGGCATGTTGCCGACCTGGATCTTCATTCAACCCACCCGGCCTTACAATGGTATAGTTCAGGCCGCTCTCACGTAGAGCATTTTCACCTTTGTACTTCCAGACCATCACATTGCCAAACATCTTGTTGAGCGGATGATCCTCATGAGTTGCACCCAGTGAAGACACCAGCACAAATTGATCAACACCGGCTGCGACACTCGCTTCAATCATATTTTTTACGCCACCATAATCTACAAACTCCGGGCTATTCGGTCCTGCCGGGGCGGCACTTCCCACTGCTGACAAGACGTACTTAACACCACGTGTTGCTGACATCACAGCAGCAGCATCGGTTATATCAGCCACTCTGATCTCGACCGTATCACCAAACATGTTCTTGGCTTTTTCTTCGTTTCTCACCAATACACGCACTGGATAACCATCGGCCAACAAATGTTTAACCATATGTTTACCGGTTTTACCAGTTGCGCCAGCAACCATGACCAGTTGTTTAGTGCCAGTGGATACATCGTGCTTTACGCTTTGACAGCCTGCCAGGCTGACCATAGCCAGAATAATTATAGTTATAAACTTCATTTTCATGTTACGTCCCATTGCCCTGATTTTGTAATATTACGATACTATTGGATCATGATTGAATCGAACTGATTTGATTCCAGTTTCAATAGCCGAAATATCATCACTCAAGTCATAGAATAAAAATCTATCATTGAGCCATCGGGCGTAGTCACACCAAACATACTAAGCTGACCGTGAGGCTGGCTGCTGATCGAAGTCAGTGGCCTGCTAACTGGCCAACCTCGTTTTTGTATCGTTCCGAGCGCCGCTGCTGCATTCTCGACAGGAAACCGTATCGCCAATATTCCGAGATTAGGCGCAACACAATTTTCCGAAAAGTCATAACCTTGTATATCCATAGTCTCGATCATTTCTACCCGACCAAACTCACCCGGTGCAGGTGCCAATATGGCGGTCCGGTACAAGGTTTTATCAGTCAGACTTTTGGGAATTCCTAAAGGGGTATACTCTGGCTGATCTGACTTATAAGGCTTACCATAGAAAAAAGTACTGAAGCCTAATACATCAACGAACAGTTTACGATTTGCAGCGCGATCTGCCACCAATGACATAATATTGAAAGGTTGTGTCATACGGTCAAACTGGGGAATAGTCTCCGGTAACGGTGGTGTAAGACGCTCATAACTTTGAACCTGCAAACCACCCGGACCTTTGAAAACCACAGACTTAAGACGTGAAGTGCCAAAACTGAGATTAGTAATTGGAGTCTCTGTTAACCAGCCAAGAGCTGTTGCTTCATCATAGAGTCTCTCCAGATTTTTAGCTCGCACCATAATGCTGGCGAAACAACCCTTGTCCCAGGCATGCCCTCCTGGTCGCATCGGCCTTTTCAGACCCGCGTTATCGAAACGCACTAAACGAACAAAACCATAGCTGGCAGAAGGAAATGCCAACACCAGCTCTTCTGCGCTAGCTTCCGCACGCAAACCCCAATATTGAAGCTGAACTGGATCCACCACCCCTCTGGAGCGAATTTCATACCCACCTACTTCCAGAAAAAATCGGGCAGTTCGTTCAAGGTCGGTGACACTAACTACCACCTCTGACCATGGTTGTGTCGTAACAGGTTCAGGTGGCAATGTCCGCTCTGCTGCCGGATGCACGAACTCTTGTGGAGCTGTGCTACATGAAACCAAAACCAGAAGAAAAACCGGAAGGATTAATTTTTTCATTATTTACTCCTCTGATAAAACTCCAACGGAGTTCCGTCAGGCGATTTAACTGACAATAAACGCACCTTGCCATAAGGCTTTATCAGAATGTTATCCAGACGAGCTGTTATCTCGACATTTCGCGCGATTAAATGGCTGGCCAGTGCTTCGATATCGTCAACCGGGAACCGCAGAGTATAAATCCCGAGGTTCGGTGCTGTTGCACGCGCACTGTAATCACTGCCAACCGCGCCATGGAATTGCAACAACTCAACTGAACCTTCATTCTTTCCATCCGGGTGGAGAATAACCACTTCACGGGCGATATCATCAGTAACGTTATGCGGCAATCCCAATACATTTGGACCCTCGCTCTTGCTGCTATCGTTGTGATACATATATTGTTTGAAACCAAGAATTTCTTCGTAAAACTTTCTCGATTCAGACACATTTTTCACTACCTGAGTCGAGTTAAAGGTTCGACTAAAGTCAACCAGGTTTGGCCATCCTTCAAGTTTCGGCTTGATTCTTTCTATAAAGGCAATAGTAAACCCATCACGCCCTCTGGCAATCCACTCTTTTACCTCAAATTTGCCAAATTCAAAATGACTGGGCGTGCTGGTACCATACCAGCCTGAATTCTGTATTTGTTTGTACTTTGAATCCATATCCGTGATGCGCATATTGATGTCGAAGATACCTCCGGTATCCCAACTCTGCGCATCCGGCCTGATATGAACCTGATCAACCCCGCTAAACTGCAAAAAGCGAATGTAACCAGACTCACTACCGCGGTTTCGCATTAACACTTGCTTTGCCCTTATTGAATCAGACAAACCAAGAAATCGAAGCATTTTTTTAGATAGTCGAGAGGAATGAACAACTTCCCATGAACCAATTTTACGTAGAAAATTTTTGTGGGTATTGATGTCATCTACGATCACTACTGTTTCAGTCCACCCGCCGATTTTAAACGTCGTTTCTGCACTTGCCACGTTGGAAATAGAGAAAATCAAAAAAATAATGAGCAACTTCTTCATAAAACACTCCTTTCAATACTGCAATAATAACTAATTTACTGTTTTAGAATAATTTAGAGTATATATTGAATCGATTTTGATTAGATGCTGCCCAGTACTTTCGGATAATCATATCTATAAATATAAACTGGCGTACTGTAAACCTTTGATGTAATAGTAAAATCTTAGCTGATTAAACCCTTGATTTATGGCCTACCATTACAGATAATTCGCCTTCGCTTTTTTGCACCTGCAGCTTTTATATGCCATTTGGTGTTTATGCCCTTGGGAGCAGCGACAGCTGATGAGCGGGAAGCCTTGACTGGCTATCAGAAAGAAATAAGTAGATGTAGTAAGAAGTTTTTAGAATTGCGCCTGTAGCTTTTTAATGCCCTTGGGTGCAGCGACAGCTGAGCGGAAAGATTGTGTCGCAATTATTGAACAATAAGAAAGTATAACTAGTAGAATTAGATATTAAGAATTGCGCCTGTAGCTCAGCTGGATAGAGTACTCGGCTACGAACCGAGCGGTCGGGAGTTCGAATCTCTCCAGGCGCGCCATACAAAAAACCACTCGATAGGGTGGTTTTTTTTCGACTAAAGAATTAACTTTTTACGCTGCTTTTTCCAGCTCAAATGCATCATGCAGAGTTCGTACTGCCAGCTCTAGATACTTTTCATCGATCACCACTGATATTTTGATTTCCGAGGTTGAGATCATAATGATATTGATCCCCTCTTGACCTAGCGCTTCAAACATCTTGCTGGCAATGCCGGCATGAGATCGCATACCAACGCCCACCAAAGATACTTTAACTATCGTGTTATCGCCCGAATGGGCAGCAGCGCCCAATCTCTTGGCCGTATCAGACATGATCGCTGTAGCACGCTTATACTCGTCACGATGAACTGTGAAAGTAAAATCTGTGGTGCCATCATCACCTATATTTTGCACAATCATATCGACTTCAATGTTTGCGTCCGCTACCGGGCCCAGTATTTTATAAGCAACACCCGGAGTATCAGGCACCCCAGTCAGTGTTATCTGGGCCTCATCTCTACTAAAGGCAATGCCTGCGATGACTGCATCTTCCATTTTATTGTCCTCAACTGTAATCAAAGTACCTTCGCCACTATCTTCGAAACTGGATAAAACTCTCAGTGGTACTTTATATTTTCCTGCAAATTCAACCGACCTGATTTGTAACACCTTGGAACCCAGGCTAGCCAGTTCAAGCATTTCCTCGAAGGTGATTTTATCCAGCTTGCGGGCATTACTTACAATACGTGGATCAGTGGTGTAGACACCATCAACGTCAGTATAAATTTGACACTCTTCTGCTTTCAAAGCTGCAGCCAAAGCTACCGCAGTCGTATCAGAACCACCACGACCGAGAGTGGTAATATTTCCTGTTTCATCTACGCCCTGAAAGCCAGCAACAACGACCACTTTTCCCTGCTTGAGATCTGCCTGAATATTCTCTTTATCAATCGATACTATGCGTGCTTTGCCATAAGAGTCATCTGTGGTTATCCTGACTTGATTACCTGTGTATGAAACTGCTTCCTGCCCCGCTTCCTTAAATGTCATTGCCAACAGAGCTATAGTCACTTGCTCTCCTGTTGATAACAATACATCCATTTCTCGTTTGTCTGGTGTTTCAGTAATTTCTTTAGCGAGTTCTATCAATCGATTGGTTTCACCACTCAAAGCTGAAACTACGACCACTACATCATGCCCTTCTTGCCTGAAACGGATAACTCTTTTGGCCACATTGGCAATACGTTCGGTATTTGCTACCGAGGTGCCACCATATTTTTGAACAATTAGTGACATTTACTTACGCACCTGACTGCTCTTTGACCCAGGCAACTACCGACTCAAGCGCTGCCGCAAGGTTTTCTGGCTGATTGCCTCCAGCTTGTGCCATATCAGGCCTGCCACCGCCTTTACCACCTACTTGAGAGGCTACATAGTTTACTAAGTCACCAGCTTTCACTGTTTTCATATGATCTTTTGTGACACCTGCACATAAACTGACTTTATCTCCCTTGGTAGTCGCCAACACAACCGCTGCCGATGAGAGCTTGTTTTTGAGTTGGTCTACTGTATCTCGTAACGATTTTGGATCAGCCCCCTCTAAAGCGGCTGCGACCACCTGAATACCATTGACTTCAATCGCCTCTGCACTCAAGTCACCTCCAGCAGCTGCCGAGAGTTTTGCCTGCAATTTCTCTCGTTGTTTTTGTAATTTCTTTTGGTAGGCGAGCAACGCTTGTTCAGATTTAGTTGCTTCAGCACAGAGCCCTTTGACCCTGGTTATTGATGACATGCCTTCAATTGAAAAACTATCTTGTAGTTCTGCTGCTGCTTTTTTTAACGAGCCTACTTGCAGATACTTTGGCACGTTAAATTCTTCTAACTCAACTTGTAACTTGCTTGCCTGATCGGCTACTTCGGATTCCAGCTGATTAGTTGATGACACCAGTTGACTGAGCGTGTCAGCCGCCGATAGAACATCTTGTTGATATGCCTCTATCGCACCTTGCCTGGTGTAAGCAATAACTCTGCGCACACCTGCCGCAACGCCGGTTTCTTTGCCCATTCTGAAAAGACTTATGTCGCCACTCTCATCTACGTGTGTGCCACCACATAATTCCGTGGAATTTCCAATGGTGACCACTCGAACTTCGTCACCGTATTTTTCACCAAACAATGCCATCGCACCTGCGGCCTTGGCAGACTCCATATCAGTTTGCATAACGCTCGTTGCAGAGGCACTTTGAATTTGCTCGTTCACCTTTTGCTCAACCTCATCCAACTGCTGCTGGCTCACAGGCTCAAAGTGAGAAAAATCAAAACGTGTCATTTGTTCGTTAACCAGCGACCCTTTTTGCTGTACATGATCACCCAATACTTCGCGCAAAGCATGGTGCATGAGATGTGTCGCTGAATGATTCGCCACGATTGCTACTCGCCTTGCAGCATCGATAGCTAATGTAATTTCGTCATCAACCTTTAGAGCACCAGAGATTAGTTTTCCAATATGAAGAAAAGCATCACCCTGTTTTTGGGTATCGGTAACCTTGAATACTGTTTCGCGAGATCTGATTTCACCTGTGTCTCCAACTTGCCCACCCGACTCAGCATAAAAAGGTGTAGCGCTGGCAACAAGAATAGCCTCCTGATCTTGTGCTATTGATGATACTGGTTGGTTATCTACGATTAACGACTGTACTTTGGCAGTAGTTGTATGTTCGGTATAACCCTCAAACTGTGTTGCCTGATCTACATCAAGCTTGGCAATAGCCGCTGAAGAAAAATTACCGGAAGAGCGCGCACGTTCGCGCTGCTGCTCCATATCCTTGTCAAACTGATCCAAATCCAGCTCAAGGTTATGCTCACGAGCCACATCAGCGGTCAGGTCTACAGGAAAACCGTACGTATCATAAAGTTTAAATACAGCCCCTGAATCCAGTGTTGAACCATCAGTGCCGTCAATTTCCCTAAGTAACAAGGCCATACCTTTATCCAAGGTTTCTGCAAAGCGTTGTTCTTCTTTAAGCAATACTTTTTGCACCTGATCACTTAGCTTATCTAATTCCGGGTAGGCATCTCCCATCAGGTCGACCAGCTCAGGTACCAAGGCATGGAAAAAGGGTTCACTTTGCCCCAACTGATGGGCATGTCTTGCAGCTCGCCTGATAATGCGCCGCAACACATAACCTCTACCCTCGTTTGAAGGCAAAACACCATCTACGATCAAAAATGCACACGAACGAATATGATCTGCTATTACCCGCAACGACTTGTTTTCAAGATCATTACAACCAGTTAGCTTTGCTGCACGACTAATTAATCGATCAAAAAGATCAATCTCATAATTATTGTGCTTGCCTTGCAAGATGGCGGCTAAACGCTCCAACCCCATGCCTGTATCAACTGAAGGTTTCGGTAATGGCGTCATCTCACCAGATTCATCTTTATTGAATTGCATGAAAACCAGATTCCAGATCTCGATATAACGATCTCCGTCTTCTTCAGGTGTGCCCGGTGGCCCACCAGCAACTTCGGGGCCATGATCGTAGAAAATTTCGCTGCAGGGTCCGCAGGGCCCGGTATCCCCCATGGACCAAAAATTATCCTTTGCACCGATGCGCGCTACACGATCTTTAGCAACACCAATATGCTCTATCCAGAGCTCTTCTGCCTCGTCATCATCTTCAAAGACCGTGATCCATAATTTCTCTGGGGGCAGACCTACAACTTTGGTTAAAAACTCCCACGCAAACTCGATGGCTTCTTTTTTAAAGTAGTCGCCAAAACTGAAGTTACCGAGCATTTCAAAAAACGTGTGATGTCTGGCGGTATAACCCACATTTTCCAGGTCATTATGTTTACCGCCGGCACGCACACAGCGCTGTGAAGTTACTGCGCGTTTATAATTGCGCTGCTCATCACCGGTAAAGACATCTTTAAATTGCACCATGCCGGCATTGGTAAACAACAAGGTTTTATCGTTACCCGGCACCAGCGAGCTGGAGGAAACTTCTTTATGCGACCGTTCGGCAAAATACTCTATGAATAATTGACGTAGTTCTGCGGTAGTGGTCATGACTGCTCAGACGTTTTTAAGCACACTTTGTATTTGTTCCACACTAAAACCACGATTCTGCAAAAAACGTGATTGTCTCGCGCGCTCTGTAAAATCGTCAGGCTTGGTTCTGAATTTCTTTTGCTGTTGGTTATATGCCAGTTCCAGCCATGAATCAGCATGCACATTCAGACTCTCTTCTATAAGTAAGTCAGAAACGCCGCGTTCTTTAAGCTCAATCCTGATCTTTACCGGGCCAAAACCTTTGTTTATTCTGGATTGTATGTACGCTTCGGTAAACCGGGAATCAGATTGCAGATCATCTTCCACTAATTTCTCAATGGTGGAATCTATCTCCTCTGCCTCATAATCCCTGCTTGTTAATTTTCGCTCCAGCTCCGTACGAGAATGCTCTCGACGGGCAAGCAAATCCATTGCCTTTTTACGACACTCCATAATCTATCCCTCTGGTAGTTAAGCGATAATATTTAAGCTTCTGTTTCAGTTTCTTCCTGATCAGCCACTTCTTCGACCACTTCAGGCTCATCATGTGAAAGATACTTCACTCTAAGTGCTGCCTCAACTTCTTCTGCTATGTGACTGTTTTCTTTGAGATAAGCGCGCACTTTCTCTTTACCTTGGCCGATACGCTCACCTTTGTAGCTATACCAGGCACCAGCCTTATCGATAAGCTCTTCTTTAACACCCATGTCTATAATCTCACCGAGACGCGAGATGCCTTCACCATACAGGATTTCAAATTCAGCTTGTCTGAATGGAGGGGCCATTTTATTTTTGACGACTTTCACGCGAGTCTGGTTACCAGTGATTTCATCACCTTTCTTAATGGCGCCGATACGTCGAATATCCAGGCGGACTGATGAGTAAAATTTAAGTGCATTACCACCTGTGGTAGTTTCCGGACTACCAAACATCACTCCAATTTTCATACGTATCTGATTAATAAAGATCACTAAGGTGTTGGAACGCTTGATATTTCCAGTAAGCTTTCTCAAAGCCTGAGACATCAAGCGAGCTTGCAGACCAACGTGATGATCACCCATCTCACCTTCTATCTCGGCCTTTGGCGTCAGGGCTGCAACGGAATCCACGACGACAATATCAACAGAGCCTGAACGTACCAGCATGTCGGTGATCTCTAGAGCTTGCTCACCAGTATCAGGCTGGGAAACGAGTAAATCATCTACATTGACACCTATTTTCTCTGCGTAAAGCGGATCTAGAGCATGCTCGGCATCTATAAAGGCTGCGGTACCACCCTGCTTTTGACATTCTGCGACGACTTGTAGCGACAATGTTGTTTTACCGGAAGATTCCGGGCCATAAATTTCAACCACGCGGCCTTTTGGTAAACCGCCAATGCCAAGCGCAATATCAATACCCAAAGAACCTGTGGAAATAGTACCAACATCCGGGCGTGAACTTTTATCACCCATCAACATGACTGAACCTTTACCAAACTGTCGCTCAATTTGACCCAATGCTGCGGCTAGCGCTTTTTTCTTGTTTTCATCCATGCTGAATGACTCCGGAAATGATTAATATTAGCGACTGATTATCACATAGGTATCAACCACAAAACACCAACAATTAAGCCAATTACAGGAGGTTTTTATAGTCGTGCCACTATCATCTAGCCCGCAAGCTTAATATGAACAACTTAGTGGCAACAGTTAAATTGAAATCGCACTACCACTCGTCGGATAGATGCAATAACATCAAGCATCCACATCCAATAAATCGTCGTATAAGCCACATGAAAATCTGGATAAGCCTGACGTGAATTATAAAAAACTAGTAATATTAGTAATGCTTGGTCTATTGATAGCGGGTGCTTATTTTTATCGCGATCTGCTTCAAATCGAGATACTACAAGAATGGGTAGAAAATGCGGGAAGCTTTGGCTGGATTGCTTTTGTACTCATATACATTGTAGCCACCGTTTTATTCCTCCCAGCATCCTTAATTACCTTGCTCGGTGGCTTACTTTTTGGCCCGATAATAGGAACGATTCTGAATCTTACAGGGGCCAGCATTGGAGCCTCAATCGCGTTCCTCATCGCAAGATTCACCGATGGCGGCTGGATTCGCTCAAAAGCTGGCAATAAAATTGGCAGCCTGATGGATAAAGTTGATGAAGAAGGCTGGCGTGCCATTGCCTTTGTCCGCCTGGTTCCACTATTCCCTTTTAACTTACTGAACTATGCATTGGGTTTGAGTAAAATCCCGTTTAGTCAGTATCTACTCGCCAGCGTTATTTGTATGGCGCCAGGAACAGCTGCGTATACTTTCTTTGGACATACTTTTGGGCTGGCGTTTAGTTCGGATGATGCACCTATACTGCCGTATCTAATCGCTGGGCTAGTGCTCATTGCTGTTATGCTTGTGATTACCCGAATCATGACAAAACCCAAGGCTGGCAATGCATAAAATGTTACCACTGCTGGAGGAAACCAGTTTCCCAGCAATTTCCCGCAAAGAGATAAACACGCTACAAGTAAACCTTGGCTATACCTGTAACCAGACCTGCCTTCATTGTCATGTCAACGCCGGCCCCAATCGAAAAGAACAAATGGATCGAGCTGGCATAGACTTGGTTATCGAGGTACTAAAAAAACGATCTATTCAAACCCTGGATCTAACTGGGGGCGCTCCGGAGATAAATCAGTACTTCATGGAATTAGTTGCCACAGCCCGCGAGTTGGGAGTAAGGGTAATCGATCGCTGCAACTTAACCATCCTGTCAGAGCCGGGACACGAAAATCTGGCTAAATTTCTCGCTGATAATCAGGTGGAAGTTGTAGCATCTCTACCCTGCTACACAGAAGATAACGTCAATGAGCAACGTGGTGATGGCGTGTTTGATGCCAGCATAAATGGCTTACAACAACTCAATGCATTGGGCTATGGCAAGCCTGATACCGGCCTAAGCCTAAATCTGGTCTACAACCCAACAGGTCCATTTCTACCGCCAGCACAAGCACAACTGGAACTGGATTATAAAAAACACCTAGCAGATAATTTTAATATTGAATTTAACAGCCTGTTTACTATTACCAATATGCCGATCTCTCGCTTTGGTAGCACCCTCGTTTCACGAGGGCAGTTCCATGAATACATGACGTTACTGCGTAGCGCGTACATGGAAAGCAATCTGGACGAAGTCATGTGCCGTGAAATAGTGAGCGTTGATTATAACGGGGACATTTATGATTGCGACTTCAATCAAATGCTATCGCTACCGATAGAAAAAAACAGTCAACTGCATTTGCGCGATTTACTGGATACCGATCTTAAAAATCATCCCATTCGTATCGCAGAACATTGCTATGGCTGTACAGCTGGACAAGGCAGCAGCTGCGGCGGCTCACTGAACTAAGCGTCAACCTCAAACATACGATGACTCAGTCTACACAGCACCCAGTATGTAGCATCATAGTTCCCACCTACAACGAAGCAATGAACATAGGCTCCTTGCTCGACTCATTACTCCAACAAAAAGAACCTGCAGAAATTATTGTTGTGGATGGAGGGAGTGACGATGAGACTATCGACATAGTACAAGAGTATCCGCAGGTCACACTGTTAAGATCTGCAAAGGGTCGCGCGATACAAATGAATCAGGGAGCGGATCATGCCAATTTCTCCCCACTTGTTTTCCTGCATGCAGACACAATAATACCAAGCAACTTTATTACAGAAGCCCAAAAGGTTGAGCAAGAAGACTGGGGTTACTTTTACACAGAGATCGACAGCAAACGTCCGGTGTTTAGAGTCATCGAATTTATGATGAACCATCGCTCCAGACTGACGAGTGTAATCACAGGAGACATGGCAATCACTGTCGGTAGCGAACTATTCCAAAAGTCAGGAAAATATGCGCAAATAAAATTAATGGAAGACATTGAGCTCAGCAAAAGACTGAGGAAAAAGAGACACCCTTGTCGCGCCAATGCAACAGTAAGAACATCTCCACGCCGATGGCAGAAACATGGTGTATTCAAAACTATACTACTAATGTGGAGATTAAGACTCGGATATTTTCTGGGAATGAACATAGAAAGACTCATTATTAAGTATGTATAGTGCTGTCAGTTAGCCAAAAGCTCTGATTAATCGGCGTTTTCAACCAAATTCTTCACTTGCTGGATAAGCGGTGATGTCTTACAGACCTGCTGCATATTCAATACGATCAATAAACGGTATCTTCCTCCTATGAAAAATCTTGATGAAAGTCAAAAAACAATTGGAAATATTTT
>CALISW010000049.1 GCA_938041655.1 uncultured Thiotrichales bacterium
GAAAGCAAATACCCGCGTCTTGTTACTTGAAGCCGGGCCACTCTCGAGTGAACCATTGATTGATAATCCCAAGAAGTGGTTCGGTTTAACGTTTGGTGATTTGGTTTGGCAAGATAAAGGTGTACCTCAAACCTTTGCCGAGTCGCGTGAATTACAGTTACCGCATGGCAAATTGGTTGGTGGATCCAGCGCCATTAATGCCATGATCCATCACCGTCCAACACCGGATGACATTAATAACTGGGGTTTGCCAAGCTGGCAATGGCGTGACCTCGAACCCATGCTCAAGCGTTCTGAAACCTGGTTGGGTGACCCTGATCCACTGCGTGGATCTGACGGCCCGGTTAAAGTTATCAAGTTGAGCGATCCACCGGAACTTGCCCATGCCACGCTCGCCGCTGCCGAGCGGCTGGGTTTTGGTGCCAGCGATGATATCAACGGTAGCAATAATATGGGTGCCGCTTTCAACCAACTCGCGTTCGATGGCACCACGCGTCAGCATACGGGTTATGCTTATCTTGAAGAGGCTCTCAAACGACCAAATCTAACTTTGCAAATTGGAGCCCGGGTAAGCAATATTATTTTCGATGGAAACACTTGTGTGGGCGTTGAATATGAGCAAGCAGGTGTACTAAAACGGGCCGAAGCAGCCAAGGTTATTTCATCGGCCGGAGCACTGCGTTCTCCCAAGCTGTTAATGCTGGCAGGTATTGGTCCCGCTGATGATCTTGCCAGAGTTGGTATTCAGTCACGTATCAATCTGCCTCAAGTTGGTGAGAATCTGCACGATCATATGCTCATCGCCGGCAATAACTTTGCTACAGAAACAGTTATGGCAGACTCAGACATGCATGGTTCAGTCGCGGTGGTGTACGGTGCTACTGAATACTCGGAAGGTGCGCGCGATTTTTTGCTTAACGTATCGACATCGCCTTTTGCATTACCACCATTGACGTCACCGGAATTTGGTTTTAAAACGTCGCTAAGTTTTACCCGACCCAAAAGCCGGGGCAGTTTAACGCTCGCCAGTGCTGATCCCGAGCAGGCCCCGATCATTGATCATAATATTTTTTCTGAAGCCGTTGATATCAAAGGTGGCATTGCTGCCTTGCGTGCCAGTCGTGAGCTATTGAATGCAAAAGAATTCAAATCCTTCGGCGGAGTTGAACAAAATGCCGAATACTTTAGAGACGAGAAGAGTATGGCCAGGTTTCTGGTAGCTGGGTCAACCAGTTTTGGACATCACAGCGGCACTTGCCGAATGGGTAGTGATGATGATGCGGTGGTGGATGAGCGTTGTCAGGTGCGAGGTACAGAGGGTCTCTATGTGATTGATGCGTCGGTTATTCCAGCGGTACCATCTTCACCAACCAACCCGTTGGTTATTGCCATGGCAGAATTGGCAGCAGAGCGAATGTAAGGAATATATGCAGACAGATTGTGTGATTAGCGCAATACAAACCAGCCACTAATAGCCAGTCTTGGTTCTGGTGCAAAAGGGTTGAGACAGGTCACCGAATGTACGTGTGTGACATCGAACAAAGATAAACTGTTAAAGTCTGGAGACCAGGCGTCACGAGGCGTTCCATTCTCTTCATAAAATTGAAGCATGCCCCCCAGTCAGGGTGCCATCTCGGTGACAAGTTAATGAGAAGGCGATTTTACGTTTCTCTTCAGTAACCACATCTTTGTGACGGGTTAGAAAATCACCTGGCAGATATCGCGTTGCCTGAGCAATCGCACCACCGTATTTATCAGCACCAGTTAGTTGAGCGATCACCCCGAGCAGAGCATCGCTGTTTAACCAAGTGAGTAAATCATCGGTTATCTTCTGGTCATTTCCTTTGATTGCATGTCGCTCGTACCAGAATCCTAGACCATGAGCAGCTTGTGCCTGAATATCATTCAATAACCGGGTTCGATCTTTCTCGGGTAGGCTATTGAGTTGCTCATCGGACACTTCTCCATAATTATTGTCGAGCACAAATGCATGTCTATAACTGATTTCTTCGGCGAGACACTGGCTAAGCGCCACTGCTTGATTCTCTGGAAGTAAGTTAATAATTTCACCCTATGATCATTTGAATAATCTTCAGCGATCTTGTCTAAGTCAAGGTCAGGGTTTTAATGAAAATTCATTGAGCGCATATTCCTATGGTGAATTCATTCGATGCTAGTCAGTGAGAATTGTACTTTGATTATCATAACGTAAACAGTTAATAATGATCAGGTATCTGGCTCAGTGCTATATGGAAATAGGCAAAGTAAGCAAAAGCTAATCAGGTAAGTGAGTAGTTGTTGATAGCTAAGTGAAAACAGGTACTTCAAACTCCATGGAGTGCCCATTTTTTTTGTGCGTAGGTCTGATGGCCACATGCCATTCAATCTTGTGCACGTCGTCTTGCCAACTCGTCGCCGGAAGATCTTTGGGTATAGCTATATTAAATGGAAAGATTAACTGTCCTCCACCAGTTGAACAACTGACAGGTTTGGTGATTTTTTTGGCCCATATAATTTTTTCGATGATTCGGCCGTTCTTACCTTTTTTAGGTTCTTTTTTATGGGTACATGCTAGCGATATATTTAATGATTCAATTTCATGGGCATAATCCATGCCATGAAACGTCGCTTGAAGTTCTTGGTCGATACGCGCGGGCATGTCATCTAGTATGAGAGAGGCAATGCTATGATTTAAATATTGTTGTTTTTTCTTCCACCATAAATAAATAAGAAATATACCGATGACCGGTAAAATGAAAATCAAGAACAAAAACTTCTCATGATTACTATTTTGTAATACTTTCATAATGAAGAAGCTGGCTGGCCA
>CALISW010000050.1 GCA_938041655.1 uncultured Thiotrichales bacterium
AAGGTATTAATCATTGGTGCCGGTCCGAGCGGCCTGGCAGCCGGCCTACTCTTTGCCGATCTCGGCTATAAAAATATCACTATAGTCGAGCGAAGAAGCTCAGCGAAAGACTTTGAAAAGAACAAAGCCTTTACCTATCAAATTGATGGTCGTGGTCAAAAACTATTGAAGCGACTGGGTCTGATGGAAGCATTGGATTCCTTTGGTGTTGCCAACAAATCATTTCATGCCACCACAGTAATGCCCGATGGAAGCACTAAAACCATTGCCTCACCGGTAATAGATAAAGAGAGAGTGACCTGTTACTGGACTACGCGACGCAATTTACAAACCATGCTGTTTGAAGCCGTAGAGAAACGAACAGACGACAGGATCAAGCTTCTCTATGACCATACGCTATCCAGCATTATTCCAGCAGAAGATGGCAAGGCATTGGTAACCATTACAAACTCGTACAACAATGAACTTCAACTATCGCCAGATATTCTACTCGCGTGTGATGGATTGAGCTCGACTACACGCTCCCTGCTGTCTGAATGGCCGGACATGCCAAAAGATCATTTCGAAATGAAGAAATATCCCTCACCAAGCGCCAAGCTGTTCTACAAAGTACTGAACCTGCCGCCAAAATTCTCTATTAAAGGTGAGCAGTCAGAGGTCAATGACCACCGTATGGCTTACGTATTTACTGCAAAGCACAAAGACCGCACCAAAGCGATGGCGCTATTTGGCTTCCCGGTTGCCAATGCTGAACATCCTCGTAGCGTGAATATCATTCGCGAAGCTGACCACTATTTGTGGACACTCAAGAACCCAGCTGATTTGATATCGTATTTAACAGATGCCTTTCCACAACTGGATATACCAAACCTCATCTCGATGGATGAAGCATCTGATTTCGTTGCTTTGACTGCTGGCAAGTTTCCGTCACCACAACATGCTTCATCATTGACTACGCGCCTGGGGACAGAGGAAAGTTACACCAACTGTATATTGATTGGCGACGCAGCACATGCCTTTCCACCTGACCTCGGGTTGGGTGTGAATTCAGCGCTGGAAGATTTATATGAACTAGAAGAACACCTTGAAAGCGACCTCAGCACATCGGATGCATTTTTAAACTATGAGAAGAACCGACTGGTCGAATCAAAATCACTGGTAAAACTGGTACAAACCGTCTTTCCTTATCAATACAATCAATCCCCATGGCGCATGAAAACATGGGTAGTACGTTTTCTGATTCAAAGAGCCTTACATAAAGTTATGCCCTGGCTGATCAGCAAACCGGCATTTCAGCTGGTGCAAAACCACGAATTAAAATACTCCAGAATCCTGCAGCAGAAAATCAATACAGACCGACTATTTTACTGCTTCCCAGTACTGCTGCTGATTGCTCTCTTTCTGCTACTAAGATAAATCAGACTCAGGCTTCCTGAAAAACCTTTAACTTTCTAAAGGCCAAGGCGATCAATAGACCTGAAACGAGATGCCAACTACCCCAAAAGGCGCTAATCAATGCCATCCCTGCTTGACCATTAAATTGAGTAAAGACAATTGCAATAGCCAGACTGGAATTTTGCATACCGACTTCAATGGTAATCGCCTTACGGTCAGCCAGTGATACTTTATTCAAATGCGCGGATAAATAACCAATGCCATACGCCAAACTATTGTGGATCAGCACCACTATCATCAATAGTCCAAAATATTTTTGGAATGCCTCCAGGTTTTGCATAACCGCAAAGAATATGAAGACAAACAACGCGGCTATCGATGTATATTTCAGCACCAGATGTAATCGCTGAGCGAGAGCTGGCAAATAATGCTTAATCGTAAACCCGATAATCAACGGTATAGCCAATACGAGTATCACGGTCAAAATTAAATCACGACTGTTGACTTCAATCTGCTGCATCAATGCAGCAGCCTCGGGATTAAACTGACTCCAAAACAAAAAATTAAAGGGCATTAATACTATTGCAAGAGTACTTGCAGCTGCTGTCATAGTGATTGACAGCGCTGCATTACCACCTGATAAATGCGTAATGAAGTTTGATATGGCACCTCCCGGACAAGCTGCCACCAATAACATACCCAGCTCTATTCCCGCCGGTAATCTCAAGATCAAAGTCAGTAACAATGTCAGCATTGGTAATAGTAAAAACTGTGCTATAAGACCACTGACTGGAGCACGAGGTGATTTAACAACCCGACGAAAATCCGAGGGCGCTATATCGAGTGCGATTCCCAACACGATGATAGCCAGCACCGACTGCAATACCCATTGTTCGGTATTGCCATAGGATACGTTACTTAACTCCATAAGCTGGTTAACCGCTCTACGAACCAGAAAGATGCAGCAATACCAATCGCGTAGGCCGGGAACGGCTTCCAGTTAGCTATTCTTTTTCCAAACAGTTTACGCAGCGGCCATAATAGTAATAATACGATCAATATAAACAGTATCTGCCCTGCCTCAACACCAATATTGAAAAACAATAATGCGAGAGCAATATCATTCTGTGGTAAACCCATCTCACCAAGTGCACCTGCAAAACCAAGACCGTGCATCAGTCCAAAAATAAAAATAACCAGCCATGGGTATCGCGTGCTTAAACCTGAGATCCCTCGGTAATCTCGCATGATTTCATAGGCGAGAATTACGATACTTAGAGCAATCAGAATTTCGACGATAGTAGGGTTAACTTGAACATACCCCAAAGTTGCCGCGATTAGTGTGAAACTGTGCGCCACAGTAAAGGCAGTAATTGCCAACAACAATTTTTTTCTACTCCTAAGCAACAACATTACACATAAAACAAACAACAAATGATCAATACCTGTAAGAATGTGCTCCATGCCAAGCACAAAATAACTTTTTATGATGCCGGTAATCGTCTGACGCTCGGGTACAACCACACTATTGCGCACCGGGGTTAGCCTCTCTACTAGCGTTGTATTATCAAGAAATTCAATTCTCAGCAGTAGCTCGGTCGAACTGGTATCAAGACCAGTGACCTTGACCTCCTTTTTAATCAGCCCGTCGGCACAGCGCATATTCCATCGGCTAATTGTATAAGCCTGATCCAACCATTGATTTTTATCTCCAAGCACCTCACATCCATCAGGGAGAAGCACTTCTAACTCAGCCTGATTGTTAGTGCTGAGTGGATACTTCCAGAGAACTGTAAAAGAATCAGGAGACTCTTCCTGCATAGCAAGATACGCCGGCCGCACCTCATCCGCCATCCCCATTGAAGTCATAAACATGAGAATTACCAGAATGAATGGTAGCAAGACTTTCATTATAGAATTGAGCTACTCAATCTCGATTTCATAGTTATTTTTGAGGCGATTTTGGGCCGATATTTTCGCTTTGCCACGGCGCTCTGTAACGTACTCCTGCATTACACGTTCTTTAACTTCAGAAAACTCAGGCGACACAGGTTGTAGTACTTTATCTAGCAAGACCACATGTGTGCCGAAGGTTGATTGAACTGGACCTTGCCAGTTACTCGAAGCAGATATTTGTTCGAGTTGCTTTACAAAATTCTCACCGAAACGATTCAACACCATCTGAGAACTAAGCGCTGTATTATTGGTTTCCAGCAAGCCAGAAGCATTGAAGTCACCAACTACGGCATTGTCGTTATTCAATGAAGTAATTACTTGTTCAATTTTTGCTGCATCCTCGGGTCTTAACAGGACTTGTTGAAAGCTATACTGCAATGGAGAAGCAAAACGTTCTTTGTTTTGTTGGTACCAGGTAGCCAGATCATTATCATCGGGGACTTCAAAGCTGCTCATATCTTCCTGTAGATATTCGAGTTTTTGCTGCATGCGTCGCCTGATCAGCGCGTCATTTTTATCCAGACCAAGTTTCAATGCTTCCCGATAATAGATTTCCTCATGGACGAAGGTGTCAACTAACCCGCGTCTTTCGCCCTCTGTTGGCTGACGCTGCCAGGTACTGGCAAATTGAGCAACCAGCTGATCTTGACGCTCTTTGCTAACTATTATTGTTGATGATTCCGAACCAAACTGATCAGCGTCAGAAAAAAACTCTACGGCAAGAAATAACAATAGCCCAAAAACAAGAAAGTGCACTAAAGGATCACGCACCAGAGCAGTAAAATTCAAAAGAGGCTTCCCCATACTGTTTCAATCTGATTTGATTTTATACCCCTGGCAAGCATCGTCAGGGGATTTATATGCTAACAATGAAAGTGAGCCGTGTCTTATTTAAGAGAAATATTTTTCTGTCAGCGAAGATTAAGGCTATACTTTCACTGCAGATTTAGCAGAAGAAAAACACATGATTTATGCAAAAGAACTGGTTGTAAATTGGGGTGAGTCTGATCCGTTCGGGCTCGTATACTTTCCACGTATGCTCTCCTGGTTTAACGATGCCGAGCATGAGATGTTTGCCAAGATGGGCTACCCCGTAAACAAGATGGTTAATGATGATCGCACCGCCTTTGTTATGGGCGAAATCAACTTCAAGTTTGTGGGCCCGGCTGCTTATGGCGACAAAGTCAGAGCAACTATTCAGCTCGCCAAAATGGGTAGAGCAACCATGCAGTGGAGTTGTAAAGCCGTCAATATCGATACGGACATGTTGATCACCGAAGGAACAGCGACTCGTATATATGCCTGCATCCAGGAAGATGGCAACCTGGGTTCTGCCACCATACCTGACGACATAAGGAACATGTTAAGCGATACCACCGCTAGCAGCTAATGACTGTCGACATCAAAATCACTAATGGCGCGGTTTATGATGGTAGTGGCAACCAGGCTGTAGATACAAACATCGGTATAAAAGATGGCTTGATAGTTGATATGGATTGTCAGTCAAACGCTGCTCGCACCATTGATGCCGAAGGCGCCATCGTAACGCCCGGGTTTATCGATCTACACACTCATTATGATGGTCAGGTATCCTGGGATGAAGAGTTCAAACCCTCCGTAAATTTTGGTGTGACGACTGCAGTTTTAGGCAACTGTGGCGTTGGCTTCGCACCAGCACGTAAAACCGACCGCGCTCGATTAATCAAACTCATGGAAGGTGTTGAAGACATACCCGGAACCGCATTGCACGAGGGCATCAGCTGGGAATGGGAGACATTTCCTGAATATCTTGACGCTATAGATTCAACACCTCATACCATCGATTTTGCCGCTATGGCGGTACATGATCCATTACGCGTGTATGTCATGGGCGAACGTGCCTTGCATGACGAAGATGCAACAGAAGAAGACATCAAAGCGATGCAAGCGCAGTTATCAGCCGCACTTGATGCCGGTGCTTGCGGCTTCTCTACCGGTCGATCCGATGTTCACCGTACGGCCGATGGTGAGCGCACCCCTGCTTCTGAAGCCAATGCAGCAGAATTAACCGGACTTGCATCTGTACTAAAAGGTCGCTCACAAAGTGTACTGCAGCTGGTCAATGATTTTAATCTTGAGCACCCTCAAGATGAATTTGAAATTGAATTTGATCTGGTCGAAAAATTTGCCCGCGCTGCAGCAAGGCCCTGTTCAATTTCATTAATGCAACGGGATTTTGCACCAACGCAGTGGCGACGCATACTTGATGAAACAGAACGACTTAATGCAGATGGTATACCACTGCACGTACAAGTCGCACCGCGTGCTATAGGCGTGTTCAACGGACTACAATGTACTTTTCATCCGCTGGTAGCTCAGCCCAGCTATCAGGCTATTGCGCATGAACCTCTGGCAAAACGCGTCGCCATAATGCGCGACCCTGAATTTCGTGCTCGTTGTCTGGCAGAACAACCGTTAACGCTTTGCGGTGAAGGTTCTTCAGTACCGCCAATTGTAGATCGCATCATCAGCGAGATAGATCAAATTGCCTTCAAGTTTTTCAGATTGGGAGAATCTCCGGATTATGCACAATCGACGCAGCAATCACTCGGCGCAGAGGCGCAACGAGATGGGATGAGTGTGATGGAGAAGCTCTATGATGTGTGTCTGGAAATGGACGGGCATCAGCTAATTTACTATCCGGTTTATAACTACACCGAAATGAACTACAACAACGTACACACCATGCTCGAGCATCCCAATGCATTAATGGGTTTGTCGGATGGTGGAGCACACGTAGGTACAATCTGTGATGCCAGCTTTCCAGCATATTTACTCTCGTATTGGGCTCGTGACTGCAAAGAACACCGGATTGATTTACCCAGAGCCATACAAATGCTGACTGGTGATGCCGCAGATTATCTTAATTTGAATGATCGTGGCCGCTTGAAAGTCGGGCAGCGTGCTGATATTAATGTTATTGATTACAATAACTTATCGCTAACTCTACCTAAAATGGTTCAGGATCTACCTGCCGGTGGGCAACGCTTGCTACAAGAAGCCAGAGGCTTTCGCACCACCCTTGTGGCTGGCCAGGAAGTTATCGCTAACGATCAGGTAACTGCTGCCCGTCCTGGCCGCCTGGTGCGATTCAACTAGCCGTGATCTTTACTCTAAGCTTATCGCTTACACCACCGAACAGACTGTTTTAAGCTCCATATAGTTATCAACTGCCTGTTGACCACTTTCTCTGCCCCAGCCAGATTCTTTAACCCCGCCTATAGGCAATGTAGCATCATACATTGAGTGACAGTTGATCCAGACTGTACCAGCACGAACATCGCTTGCCATCGTATGTGCTGTTCCATGATCCGATGTCCAAATACTTGAGGCTAAACCGTAAGTCGTATCATTGGCCAGATTTAATACTTCCTCAACGTCGTCAAACGCCGCACAAACAACAACCGGGCCGAATATTTCTTCACGCACGACCGCCATGTCAGGAGTTACATTGGTCATGACTGTCGGTTGTATGAAATTACTATCTGCGTTTTCTCTCGCGCCTCCAGCACGAACCTCTGCTCCATCAGCAATGCCGCCTTCAATATAACTAGCAACACGCCCACTATGTTTAGCACTTACCAAAGGTCCGCATTGTGTCTCCGGGTTCAGGCCGTGGCCTAATTGCATCGCTTTAGCAGCTTCACTCACACCGTCGACTACCTGCTCAAATACGGAACTGTGTGCATATATACGCGAACCAGCAACACAAACCTGCCCACCGTTGAAGAAGATTGCGTTTGCAGCGCCGGGTATTGCAGCCTCAAGGTCCGCGTCCGGCATAATAATCACCGGCGACTTACCGCCTAGCTCGAGGGTAACTCGCTTTAGATTGTGACGTGCATCTGCAACAATCTTTTTACCGATTTCTGTAGAACCAGTGAAAGCGATTTTATCTACACCGGGGTGTTCTACTAATGCCTGACCAGTCACCTCGCCCCTGCCAGTAAGAATATTAATAACGCCAGCAGGAAAACCGGCTTCAATTAATAATTCTCCCAGACGTATTGCTGTTAATGAAGTATCTTCAGCTGGCTTTAAGATCACAGTACAACCTGCCGCAAGGATGGGAGCCAACTTCATCGCAGCCATTATTAATGGAGAGTTCCATGGCACTATTGCCGCAACAACACCAACCGGCTCTTTAACCGTGTAAGCAAAAATACGCTTGCCTTCGGGCTGGTAATCTATCGAGGTAGGAATGGTAGTCCCCTCTAAACGAGTACACTGGCCTGCGAAATACCTGAACTGTTCAATCGCACCAGGTATCTCTGCCCAACGGCCTACATAGAGCGGTTTACCCTGGTCAAGCGTTTCAAGCTCTGCGAGCTCATCGATATTTTCTTCCATCAGGTCTGCCATGCGCCACATTAATTTAGCGCGGGTGGAACCTGTCATGTTATGCCACTCGTTGGATTCAAACGCTGCTCTGGCAGCAGTTACTGCTCGATCCACATCGGCGCTACTTGCTTCGGCGATCGACGCGAGGGACTCACCGGTAGCCGGGTCAACACTATCAATAGTGGCACCATCTGAAGCATCTACCCATTCGTTATTGATGAGTAATTTTCTGGCCTTGGTTTCAAGAAATGTTTTTACACCGGCGGCTTGTATGAGTTGCTGTGACATATCTACTCCCTTTGCGTTCTATTCTACTTCCGGACTGATTCGGTAAGCCATAGATTACCAGCATCGTTCCGACTAATGAAATAGCCGGTATTCGACTAACAGCCGTATACAAGGGTACTGTCAATCAACCAAAGGGCATATGATAATAAAGCAACGACAATGAGTACAAATAGTAACAACACAAGATGAGCATACTTCCTGCAGACAATATGAACGCATCGATGGACGTCGATATATTGATAATTGGTGGCGGAGGATCTGGTCTATGCGCGGCACTGGCTGCTAATGAATCCGGTCTGGAGGTAGCTGTACTTGAACGAGATAGTAGTGCATTGGGTACCACCTCAATGTCTACCGGCCTTATACCCGCTGCCGGTAGTGAGCTACAAGTTGCCGCTGGCATAGAAGATTCTGCAAAAGTTTTTGCTGCTGACATTAATAAAAAAGCAGCATTCAACACCAACGAAAGTGTGGTCGATAAACTGGCAGCTGAATCAGCACAAACCATCGACTGGCTGGTCAATCAATACCAGCTACCACTGACCTTGGTGACCGGCTTTACTTATCCGGGCCACAGCGTTTTACGCATGCACGGTATGCCTGGCAGAAGCGGCCAGGAATTAATGGGGGCTTTAAGTCAGGCGGTTGAAAATCAACAAATACCCTTAGTCACTGATGCACTGGTTACCGATTTATATGCGGATGAAGACAAACATGTTCACGGTGTACGCTACCAAAACCCTGACGGTGAATTTGAAGAAATTGGCTGTCGCAAATTGATCCTTGCTTGCTGTGGCTTTGCTGGCAACAAAGAGATGGTCAACGAATACATACCTGAAATCTCGAAAGGTGAATTTTTTGGCCACCCTGGCAACAAAGGTGATGCCATTCGCTGGGGACTTTCATTAGGCGCGAAAACTGCAGATATGCATGCGTATCAGGGACATGCCGGGTTGGCGAAAGGTTATGGCATTCCCATACTATGGCCGATCATTATGGAAGGTGGCGTACAGCTGAACAAAAACGGTCAACGTTTTTCAAATGAATCGCTCGGTTACTCAGAGCAAGCCGTAAACGTACTACAGCAGCCAGATGCTGAAGCCTGGACCTTTTATGATGAGCGCTTACATGAGCTGATGCTAGACTTCACTGATTATCAACATGCAATAGAAGCCGGTGCCATTTACCAAGCGGACACTCTGGAAGAGATCACTGCCCTATGTAAACTGGATGCTGAGATTGTCAGAGAAACTTTGAACGAGATTGAACAACTCGCCAATTCAAATACTGAAGATCAATTTGGGCGTAGATTTTCATCTAACAAACTTCTACAGGCACCCTATCGTGCTGTGAAAGTGACCGGAGCATTGTTTCACACCCAGGGTGGTCTGGAAGTAGATGAACATGCTCGTGTAGTGTCAGAAGACGGTCATGCGCTGCCTAATCTTTATGCCGGTGGTGGTGCTGCACGCGGCATATCCGGTTCTGGTGCAGATGGTTACATTGCCGGTAATGGCTTACTTACCGCAACTACACTGGGTAGAATTGCAGGACAACACGCAGCCACATCAATTAATCAGGAATAATTATGAGCAAGAAAAATTTACGTACCCTTCTGAATGAGGGTTTTGTCGCTGCACCCGGAATTCCTGACATGATGGGAGCTGTAGTTGCTAACAAAATCGGTTTTGATGTGGTTTATGGCAGCGGCTTCTGGAACATGGCCTCAGCTCACGGCTTACCCGATGCCGGTATTGCAACCTATACCCAAATGGTTGATCGCATGCGTACTATCGCGACTACATGTGACGGCCTGTTGATCGCTGATGCCGATACTGGTTATGGCGGCCTGCTCAATGTGCACCACACCGTGCGCGGTTATGAAGAAGCCGGTGTGGTCGGTATACAACTAGAAGACCAGACTTTTCCAAAAATGTGTGGGCATACACCCAATCGGGGCGTAGTTGAACTTGAAGAAATGGTCGATAAAGTCCAGGTCGCCTGCGAGGCACGTCAGAACCCCGAAGACACGCTTATCATCGCTAGAACTGATTCACTCCAGACCGAGGGTTTTGATGCCAGCATCAAACGTTGTGAGGCCTATGCCGACGCGGGTGCAGATATTATTTTTCTCGAAGCACTGACAACCGAACAACAAATGGAAGAGGCTTGCGATGCCATAGACAGACCCATGATGGTTAACATGGCAAATGGGGGTGTCACACCTATCTTAAACAATTCAAAACTGGAAGAAGTGGGCTTTTCGCTGGCTATCTGGCCCGCATTGAATTCATTGTCTGCTTTGGCAGCTATGGAAAAAGGTATGCGTATACTCAAAGAAAAAGGCACTACCAACGACCCTGACCTCGAACTGTTCGAGTTTAAGGAGTTCTGTGAAATGATCGGCTTCCCGGAAGTGTGGGAATTTGAAGATCGCTGGGTTAAAAAAATAAAGTAATTAAACCACGCTCTAGTATCCACTAACGGCGTTTATGAACTCTGCCGCCTGGTCATGACCCTCTTCCACTACTCGAACATCGATGTTCGGGTTGACCGCTTTCAATGCTGGAACAGCACCCGCCAAAACATCTTCAGTATCGGTTAATAACAAGGTTGCCTGCTGCACACCCTTAATTCGCTCTAGCACTTCATGCTTGAACACCGCTTCATATGTCTTGTGGTAATGCTCTATATTTTTCAATAAATCCAGAGACAACTCGTGCAAGAAACATGTATCAAAAGAGCCGCCTACTCGCTTGTGCTCTTCATCTTTACGGTAGTGTGGAAAAAACACCATCTGATCGCGCACATAGTGCCAGGCCCAATTAAGTTGTCCTCCAAACTCATCGGCTTTCTTATGTGGCGCATAGTTTTCCAGAAAGTCTTGTTGATCTTCTGGCGACAACACAGCTACACCATCCATCGTAAGTGACTGCACTCTTACTGGCTCTGCTAACGCAAGCTCGATTCCAATATGTGAGCCAGTGTGTGTCCCATAAACATCTACGCTTTCAATCTCCATCGCGTCTAACAGGCGACTCATGGTATTGGCATAGTAAACTAGATCAGGAGACTCACCAGCTGGTGAAGCTGAGTCACCACAACCCAGTGTGTCCGGAGCTATTACGTAACGAGATGTCGACAGGTGTTGAATTAAGGGTTCCAGTGACCGTGAGCAGGCAGGAGATGCGTGCATCATCAATAACGGCTTCTGCTCAGTTCGTTCACCGGCGGTTCTCAGGTGCACCAAACCTTCTTCCAGCCTGACGAACTGTCGGTCAATATTACTCACCGCGCTTAACTGCTATGGGCCAGTGCATCAGTAATTCTTTGCACCAACTCCTTACCACGCTGATCGAGCTGCGCTTTATCTGCATCGTTCGGCGTGTAATTTTCAATCTCTTCACTGACATTCATGCCGTGTTTCTTCAACACGCCTTCCAGAGCATTAACACGGTCAATGACTACCCATAACTCATGTGTCAGCGTAAGCACTGCCTGACCGAGGCCAGCACTATCCTGCTCAACCAGTGTCGGGGTGCCCGGGTTATTGAAGCTTTTAGGATCAAGACTCATGATGGCTTGGTTCCGATTACGACATGAGGATAAGGTCCTGTTCCCAGGTTAGTTGCCCTCACATTAGTAAAGCCAACCTCTTGCGCTAATGCCACCAGGTCAGCACTGGCTGACTCTCTCCAATATGGTTCGCCGCCATAGATCGCGTCCTCATCGGCAAGCGCTACTTGTAGCTTGTTTTGCTCAGCGTAGCGCACAACATCACTCATCAACATGTCACCACCGGGTTTGGTAACTCTGTATGCTTCGGCAAAAATTTCTTTAATCGCTGCGACAGGCATCTCGTGCAATAAAATATAGGAAGTAACCAGGTCAAAACTGTTGTCATCAAAACCGGTAGTTTCAGCCGGGCGACGATAGAGATCCCATGAATAATTATTGGCATTGCCTACTCGCAAGGCATGCTCCAAAGCTCGAGTAGATAAATCTACGCCGGTTATTTTTGCATCTGGGTAAGCCAAGGCCAGTCCGAGAGTGAAATGTCCGGTAGAAGTACCCATTTCAAGTATGCTTTCATACTGGTCTTGTGGCGCGAGCTTTGCCACTTCGCAACGTTGCTTGAAGATACCACCCGGGTAAATTACATCGACCATTTTTTTATGCACGATTTCACCATGGATAAAGCCCATGTAGTCATGCCCATCCCAACCACCACTGGTGCGATGAAACTCAACTCCCTGCCAATAGTATGGATTCTCATAATCATCGTCGTGAGTCAGACGACTTGTGCCCTCGTCATACTGATGCAAATCCTTGGCAAAATCCTCGCCTAATTCTTCGAAAGCGTCGATCGCAATCAAACCATGATTCTGGGCATGCCACTCGCCAACAGTACGTCTGACTCTGGTAGCAGGAAGTTGCGAAGCATATTCAGAAACCTGCTTGACGCGTTGATCGAGATCATCCGGCAGATCCTTACCTTCACCAAATTCACTTACAACGTACTCACTGGCTGCCTCTCTAATCTTTTGAGTGCCGTGAAACATGTGACCTAGAAAATCAATTGAAGCACGGCCTCGCTGATTCAAATCCGCTACTGGTATTTTATTCTTCATAACCATCTCCTACTTTATCCATTTCTTCCTGGGTTAATTTATAGCCTAACAATAAATAGATCGCTAACGCTCCCATTGCCGCAGGTATATAAGACATACCTAATAATAATGCCTGACGGATTTCCGGTGTTTGTGTCATTTCTGGCGTCAAATCACCACTATAACCTGCCAATGATAGTGCAACACCAAAAACTAACGGTCCTAGTGCAAAAGTGAATTTTTCAGTAAAGGTGTATAAGGCTGTATAGACACCTTCACGCCTGACTCCGGACTTTCGTGCATCATATTCTATGCAATCAGTCAGCATCGACATAGCCATGACAATATTGCCACTGACAGATATCCCGGTTACTGCATACCTGATTAATATTGCCCAGGTGGGCTCACCTGCCTGCGCAAATATCCAACTCAAGGCTGAACAGACGTACAAAGTGCCAGCTATTGCATAGGTTTTAGCTTTACCAATTCTTTTTGAAAGGTTTACCAATACTGGAATACTGGCGACTGTAAAGAAAAATGAAACAACACCGACCAGCGCTAGAATATTCAAACTCGCCTGCAACAGATCTTTAAAGAAAAATAATGTGGAAACTGAAATGGCTGCGACACCAAAAAGTTGAGACGCCTTGATGCCCAATACTCTCAAG
>CALISW010000051.1 GCA_938041655.1 uncultured Thiotrichales bacterium
GGGGGCGGCAATTGTACTTAACAAGCCTCACAAAGCAATCACAATTTCAGAAGAATACAGAGATGTGAGAATCGCCGCACATCACGCTTAGCGTATGCTTTTTCTGTATTTACTCAAGAACACTACCTGAGTTGGATTCTATATTTTCATTCATTGAATTTATTTGGGTTAGATATAAATCTACAACTTTATTGAAACCATGATCCTCTCGCGCGAGATCTGCATCAGCAAATACTTGTTCGTAAAATGCACCACTGCAAGTTTCAGGAATTGCCTGAAAAGCCGAAAACTCCAACATCGATCGTGGCTGAATACCTGAACCTGATGTACTCATAAGCTCGTGCATGCTCAGCAAGGAATCACTGTAGTCGCGTTTGTCAGTCTCTGAGTCATAATCTTCTTGAAGCGCAAGGGCAATCTCCTTACCTTGATCAAAAAAACCAAAGGTGATTAAACTCATCGCAACCATAAACCCCATATTATTATCAGAACCACATTGATAACGCGCATAATTTAAAAATAATGATTCTAAAGGCTTATTAACACCATACGATAACAACATTGAATTCAGGTTCTGTTCGCTAGGATCCACTACCACTAAACGGCGTCTGACTGAACTAAGCCCCTCATCATCTTTCAATTTCTTATAAAGTCTCTCAGCAAACTTCAGGGTTTTTTTATCTTCCTCAATTTCGTTGTTAATTGAAATGGTTCGCGCTTTTAAGAAATATTCATGTGCTAGCTCATAGTCGGGTATTTTGTATGCCAAATATGACATTTTATTCAAAATCCCATAGTTGTAATTAGGGTCTTCAAAAACCGCCGTATCCATAAACGTCTCAAACGCTTCGATACTTTCTATGTAACGTTTGGTATGCGAATACGAATCTGCTAAAAAGAACCACAACATTGCTCTTTCATCACCATCAAAACCCTGCTTGTCTCGAAGGTATTCAAGAACTTCGATAGCGTTCTCGTGTCGATCCAGCTCTCGCTCCAATTTGCTTTGAACTAATAAAACCGGATAAAGGCCACTTTGGTATTTATCAGGTGTTGAAGATCTGATGAGCTTGATTAACTCAATTGCCTCCTCATTTTTACCGCCGTCTAGCAAACTCTGTAACTTATTCTGCTGTTCTTTCACTTCCAACATTTCATCGGATAAGCGGAACTTGATAATGGTTTGAACTCCCCCAACCTCAACTGCCTCTCCCGCTATGATGCGCGGAGCGTACAAATAGCCCGAAGTGGAATCCAACGCAGCTTGATCAAGCAGAATTGAGTCTGACTCAATAACTCTTGCATCTTTAACACTTCCATCAGCTGTTACTGTGTATTCAACAGTTACATCACCTTCTATAAAAGCGTTAATTGCAAACTTCGGATATATTGGCACGGGCTTTTTCAGAGATGAGTATTCTTGCTCTCTGTCTGATTTTTCGACTTCTGTGGCAAACGCAATAGGGCAAGAAAAGAGTAAGAAAATATAAAGCGGCAAACAAAAAGCCACCCGAAGGTGGCTTTTATTAACGCTTGGAAATAAGAGGTTATTCACCTGTTCTCAGGTCCACATCACCGGAGACACTATCCGGAGCATCAACATCTACAGACATGCCACTGTTATCTATGGTTGTATCAATATCAGCGTTATTCGCATCACTTGCACTTTGCGAGCCCATATTCAAGACATCTGCTTCCGCTTCTGCAGCCATTCTTGCCGCAGTCTCTGCTTCAAGCTCGATCGCACCAGCTCTACGCGCTTCAATCAATGCGATTTCAGAGGCTGTGTATTTTTCCCACTTGGACGCATCTGAGTAATTCTCGCGATAATCCTTGGCACGACGGAATGAGTTCAAAGCGGCATTAAAACGCTTCAAGGTATCGTCCTCGTTCTTGGCATCGGCGGCGTAGTTAAACTCAGCCATACCCTTGAGGATCATATTGCCACCAGGACGCTTCAAACCACCTTTTGACGCCGCTTTGCCAGCTGCTGAAGCCGCAGCACTGTAATTACCAGCATCAAATTGTACACCGGCCAATCTGGCATACAACATACCTTTGTCAGATAGATTGGCTGCCTGCTCCAGGGTTGGAATAGCTTTCTTGTGCTCGTTAGCTTGTGCCCAGATGTTGGCCAGGGTTTCAATGTTCTTGCGGCTTTTTTCAATTACACCACGATTCATGCCTTGCTCAATGATTCGACCTGCTTTGTAAGGCACTTCAGCACCAACAAACATAAAGGCAAGGTTCATTAACTCTGACTCTTTATTCAGATTGCCGTTTTCATACAGCGCGTCATATAAAGAAAGGCGTTTTTGATTTTCATTCAGCTCACCGTAGATACCGGCAAGTTGCAATAGATACGAATCTTTAGGGTAAAAACGCACCAGTAATTCATAAGCGTCTGCAGTACGTCGCATATCGCCTTTCTCATAGTACAGAGCAGCTTTCAAACGCAACCAGTTTTCACGTACTTTCTTTCCGGCTGATTCTTCAATCCGGATAGCCGCATCAACATTGGTCAATGCGTTGTCGTAACTCTTACTCGCATAATAGGCTTGAGCCAACATAATGTGGGCTGTAGCTGTTGGCTTGTCCGCACTACGTAACCACTCCTGCATATAACGAATACAGGATTGATAGTCCTCAATCTGGAAATACATTTGCGCGATTGCATATTTCGCATTCAGGGTAAGCCCTGCTGGAGCTTCCGGTATGCGTAACAGATTTTCATAAGCACCGATCGCCGCACGATAGTTTTCCTGGCTGGCGTGAATGAAAGACTCAAAGTTATACATCTGAGCCTGAGCGTAGCCATTCATACTGCCGATGTTAGCTTTCAGCGTATTGATTTGCTGCATCGCACCACCGAAATTACCGGCTTCGGTCATTTCTTGCGCGGCCATTAATACTTCAAAAGTTTTCGCATCAATCGCGCCTGTCGCTTTAGTTTTGTCCTTCTTACGCGCCATTGCCGACATCGGCACCATCAGCGTGAGGATTACCAGAATAAGAATTAGTTTGGTTTTACGTTGCATAATACTGACCTTTAATTAGTTACTCTCAACCTTTATATACGTTGGTTGTCCAGAAAAGGGTTAAGTTCCGATTAGTTTTCTAATCGGAACTTAATAATTGTACGAACCCCGGGTACTTCTACCGGGACGCCGTCCACAACTCTGGGCTTGTATTTGTACTTGGATGCCGATTTTAGGGCCGCACTATTAAGCAGCGATGAGTCCGAACTGACCACAAAAGGATCACGCACAGAACCATTAGTGGTTACCGTATACTCAATAACCACGTCCCCTTGAACACCTCGTTGTGCCGCACGGTTAGGATAAACCGGAGCCACCTTTACGATTGGCAGGTACTCACCATCAGAAACAGATAAGCCATCACCCATGGAAATATCAACATCACCCGTTACACCATCTGGTGCAGCGATAGTACCTACACTAGAATCACCATCAAGACGATCAAAGTCCTGTTGAGGCACTTCTGGTGGAGGAGTTTCATCTACCTCGGGCTTCTCGGGCTTCTCAATAATCTTGGCCTCAACCACCTCAACATCGGGCATTAAAATATCCGGCAGCTTGATGCGCTTTTCACGATCGGGACGCTCAGCATTGGTCTCAATCAGAGCAATCATCAGGGTAAGCAGCAACACCGTTACCAGCATGGCCGGGAAAACTGACGTCAAACTTCGTTTGATACTCATAGTTTAACCTCGATACCTATTGTGAAGTTGCCAGCGATATTTTAGTTGGATCTACCACTTCACGCGCTGCATCCAGCACCTGGGTGAAAGTATCAACATTGGCATTTTTATCCGCCTGTATTACCAGACCACCTTCCGGATTCTCGGCATGCAGTCGTTCAACGTTTGCACGAACCGAACGAATATCGATGCGTCGCTTATCCATCCAGATAGTGTTATCTGCACGAATGGCAACCAACACAGTGGTGTTGTCTTTATTATTGTCGGTTTTTGCGTCCGGCCGATTAATTTCAACACCGGTTTCCTTAATAAAGACCGCTGTTACAATGAAAAAGATCAACATGATAAATACCACGTCAAGCATCGGCGTTAAATCTACCGCGCTTTCCTCTTCTGCATCATCCATACTTGAAAATGAACCTCTTCTCATAATCTTTTCCTGTTCGTTGTTGCTAATGGTCCATCGTGAGTCGCTCATTAATCAGCGAGTTCTCACGTCTATTGACCGAAGTTAAGTACATATTGGCGAATACGCCTGACAGTGCGACTACCATGCCTGCCATGGTTGGTACGGTGGCTCGAGACACACCACCCGCCATTGCCTTGGCATCACCACCACCGGTGATGGCAAGCGCCGAGAAGACCTCAATCATTCCCGTTACCGTGCCCAGCAGTCCAAAAAATGGACATACAGCAATCAGGGTTTTGATCATATCCATGTTCTGGTTGATCTTGAGTCGAGTCTCGGAAATTATCTTTTCACGGATCACCGTAGCGCCCCAGGAGCGACGCTCTTCACGCCCCTCCCAGTCACTCAGTGCCTTGTT
>CALISW010000052.1 GCA_938041655.1 uncultured Thiotrichales bacterium
CGCTCCTCTCTTTCAAACAAATCCTGCATGCCTTGAGGCAATTCAGGTTGAGCACCACATTTTGAAGCAATTACAGCATCCGGGAATTTAACAGGATGTGCTGTTGCCAAACAGATCATCGGAACTTCTTTGTTTTGCCACGTTTGGCGCGCAGCCTCTACGCCAATGGCAGTATGGGGATCCAACAAATAACCACTGTCCGCATATGTTGAACTAATGACTCGCACAACCTCTTCGTCATCCGCGCGATAGCTACTGAATATTTCGCGAGCCTTATGCAAACAATCCTCTCTCAATTCAATACTCTTCTGTTCTTGTAGTTGCGACATTAACGCAGCTATTTGTTTCGCATCTCCATCGTATAAATCAAACAACATTCTCTCGTAATTACTTGAGATCATGATATCCATGCTAGGAGATAAGGTTTGCTGTAATGACTGCATGCGATAGTCATTGTTACTGATACTGCGATGTAGAATGTCGTTACTATTGGTAGCAATTATCAGCTGCCGAATCGGCAGCCCCATTTTGCGTGCCAGATAGCCAGCATAGATATCGCCAAAATTGCCGGTAGGGACAGAAAAAGATACTTCTCTGTCTGGCGCTCCCAGATGTGTAGCCGCATAAAAGTAATACACAATCTGCGACATGATCCTGGCCCAATTGATTGAATTGATTGCAGCTAATGAGCGACCATCTGGCAAGAAAGATTGATCAGCAAAACTTGCTTTAACCAGGTTTTGGCAATCATCAAAGTTTCCTTCTATGGCTATATTCGATACATTCTCGGATAGCACTGACGTCATCTGACGCCGCTGCACATCTGAAATACGATTATGTGGATGTAATATAAATATATCTACATTCTTACAATGCCTACATCCCTCGATAGCAGCCGAGCCAGTATCGCCAGAAGTCGCACCTAATATGACCACTCGCTGCTCACGCTTCGCAAGAATATAATCAAACAACTGACCTAATAATTGCAGCGCAAAATCTTTAAAAGCCAAAGTGGGGCCATGAAATAACTCCAAAACATGCAGATTATTTTCCAGCTGGACTATTGGTGCTATGGCCGAGTGCCTAAATTCTTCGTAGGCCTTATCTATCAAGGCTATCAAATCCTGATCAGATATCTCGCCATCCACAAATGGCCTGATTACCATTAAAACCAGTTCTTTATATCCCATTCCAGCCATTGATTTAATTTCAGCAGAAGAAAATTCAGGAATTTTTTCAGGGACGTAAAGACCGCCATCACTTGCGAGGCCGGCCAATACGGCATCCTCAAATCCCAGCGCAGGCGACTTTCCTCGTGTACTTATATATTTCAATGACTTATATCGTCCATCAGTATTAAATTTGCCGCCAATCATCGCATGATCATCAACCAACCACTAGCGCAAAGTAGGTGGCCCTGTCAGCAAATCCAGCATATATATAAAGTATATACGGGCATATATAATCTTGCATGTAAGGTGCTGCTGACAATATAATGCTAGCAACATCAGGGGAGATGTCACAAACAACATAACTTAACAGTCCTTAACACCAAGGACTCATTCTGATTCATTTCCCACTGACCTTCTACAGACGAGTTGTTCATGCAACCCTTCTGTATATTTAACAATGCATAATCACGTGGGGAGTCACAATGAGAGCATTAACATGGAAAGCCAGCTGGCTTTCGTTTCTATTAGTAGTATTCACGTCCTTTGGACTTTTCGCGGTCAGTAATGTCAGCGCAGAAGAAGATGGATCACTTAAACCTGAAGACTGTATCGAAGGTGACTTACGTCGTAAGTGCCAGGTAGATGAAATAACAGTTACGGGTTCACGCTTGAAAAGAGATACATTTTCAAGTATCGCACCTTTACAAGTAATCACCGGGCAAATTTCTCGTGAATCAGGTCTGATAGATGCTGCAGACATTTTGCAAGAATCTACAGCTGCTACCGGTCAACAAATTGACCTTAGTTTCTCTGGTTTTGTAGTTGATAATGGTCCCGGTGCTGAAACTCTAAATCTGCGTGGTCTCGGCGATGCCAGAACACTAATCTTGATTGACGGCCGCAGAATTGCTCCAGCAGGCGTAGAAGGTGCACCGATAGCGGTTGACCTGTCTTTAGTACCCAGCTCGCTAATACAGCAGTATGACATCCTGTTGGACGGCGCATCATCTGTTTATGGCTCAGACGCTGTTGCCGGTGTAGTAAATGCCATTTTACGTAAAGACTTTGATGGCATCGAAGTTGAACTTTATTCAACAATGCCCTCCCAGGCAGGTGGAGATTCAAATACATTGAATGTGGCATGGGGTAAAAATACCGACAGAGGATTCTTTGGTTTCGGTTTAGAAGTCAGTGAGACTGACAACATCAGGTTGCGTGATAGAGAATGGACTGCAGGCTGTGATCAACATCAGGAAATTGATGAAAATGGCAACCGCCGAACTCAAGACCAGTTCTATGCTAATAACTTTAATATGACCTGGGATGAATGTGCGCTTGGTTCATTAATAGGTCGTATGTCAGCACCAGGATTTGGCAGTGTTTACTATATTCCGGGACAGTCGAATACAGGCATTCCAAACTTCAATGAGTCATCGTTGTTTAGTATTGGTATCGACACTAACTCTGATGGAGTAAATGATATTGGCTCATTCCGTAATTTTGACACCAACGGTAGTAATGATTCACAAAATTCTGACTACTTTGGTAAGCAAGAACAAATCAGCTTCATGGGTTATGGTGAAACCACACTGGAAGGTGAAATGAATATCACGCCATATTTCGAAGTACTTTATGGCAAGAGAGAAACAACAATCCGTGGCGATGCTGCCCAGTTGTTTCCAACCGTACCTGCTAACAATCCGTTCAACCCATGCGGTGTAAACGGCGTTGATTGTGGTCTTGCGTATGACTCACTTTTAGACAATCCTGGCTTTGCTGCACAGGTTGCCGGAGCGTTTGGTTTAACACCAGCCGAATTCCGCGACTTTGGAATTGTAGACTTGTACCAGGGCGCAATTGGCCCACAAAGTGTACTTCCGATTGTTGCTGTAGATGGTGACCGCGCTGACGCAGACGTGACAGTTGATCAAACTCGAGTCGTTCTAGGTGTGAAAGGTGATTTACCAGCCTTGAATAACTGGTCATTCGATGCATCATTGAGCTACTCAAAATCGAACGGTGAAGTTGGCCGTAATGGAATACGTGGCGATCGCCTCGACTTCGCTCTCGGCATAGACCCTAACACTGGCGGTCTATTAGCGGGAGGCCCTTGTGTCGCAGACGCTGGAAGCCCAGTGAGTAGCGACGTTTCTGGTGGCTGTGTACCAGTCAACTTATTTGCAGCATCTCTTTATAATGGTGGCGAGCCAGGTGATTTTGCTACTGCGGCTGAAAGAAACTATCTGTTTGATTCACGAGATTTTGATACAGAATACGAACAGACTATAGCTTCTTTATTTTTCACAGGTAGTCTGTTTGAAATGCCAGCGGGAACTGTCAATGCTGGTTTTGGTCTGGAGTTTCGCGAAGATGAAATAAATTCAATTCCTGACGATGTCGCGCGTGATGGACTGTTTTTCGGCTTCTTCTCTGACGGTGGCGCAGTGGGTAGTAAAACCACTCAGGAAGCATATGGTGAGATTGAGCTTCCATTATTTGCAAATCAACCGGGCATAACAGAAATGAACCTAAATCTTTCTGGTCGCTTAACAAAGGATGAGTTTTATGGCTCTGAAGGCACCTACTCTGCGAAGTTTGGTTACCGACCAGTTGATTCACTCTTACTAAGAGCAACTTACGGTACGTCTTACCGAGCGCCAAATCTGCGCGAAAACTTCTTGTTGGCTCAAACTGGCTTTAACAACGTATTTGATCCATGTGCTATACCCGCAGATGCACTTGATCCTTTATCAGGCGGCTACGATCCAGCACTCGACGATAGAGAAGCAAATGTTCTAGCAAACTGTCTAGCAACAGGAATTGATCCAACCATGTTGAACAATAATGGTTTCAATACTTATAGCGTGGAAATTGCGAGTGGTGGACAAACGCGTTTAAGTGAAGAAACTTCAGACTCTTTGTCATATGGTTTCTCATTCGAACAACCCTGGTTTGATGCTTTTGATATGGCATTAAGCGCCACGTACTTTGAGATTGATGTTCAAGATACAATTGTAGAGCCCTCAGCGGGCTTCATTTCAATCAGCTGTTACTTTGATGAAGACGGTGATGGCCAAAATGTTAACTGTCCTCGAATAACTCGAGACGGAGATGGGTTCATTGACTTTATCGATGCAGGCTTTATTAACCGTGATCAGCAGTTCGTTTCAGGTTTAGACTTGAATCTTACCTTTGACCAAACAGTTACTATCGCTGACAGACCAGTAGATCTCTCTGCTGATTTGAAAATGACTCATCCGATTGAAGTGTCTCAGAAATTTACAGATGACAATGGAAACCCGGACTTTGATCGTTTCGACGGTGAACCTGGTTATGCTGAATGGACAGGAGATCTTACTTTACGAGCTGATATCGACGACATACGTCTAACCTGGAGAACACGTTATATTGGTTCTATGGTGCAGGACGCGGATGGTATTGATGAGTTTGATGATACCAGCGGCCTTTCAGACACCTGTCTAGGTCCAGCACAAGGTGATGTTCTATGCCGTGATATCGGCTTTGTAGATAACTACTTTGTACACCAGGCATCTGTCTATTACCGTGGTGATACCTGGACTATTGGTGCTGGAGTAAGCAATCTATTTGACGAGGCACCACCACAAGTTGACGGGTCAGAAATATTCGCTGCGAATAATACACCGCGTGGGCTTGGTTATGACACGAATGGCAGAACGATGTTCTTTAATATCGCTGCTAATTTCTAAAAACAATCGTAACGTAAACTATTTAAAGGCCCATGGTATCCACCCATGGGCCTTTTTTTGTATAGAATTATGGTAATACTTTGGAGTTAACATGATGAAATCAACTAAATTATTAATACTCGCAATTTTCATTGGAATAACATTCTCGAATCTTGCGCTGGCAAAAGTCTATCCCCTGGAATACTGGGCATTACGTGACGTAATGACAGCTGCAGAAGTCTCCCCTGATGGCAAACATCTTGCAGTACTAAAAATACCGAATAAAACCGGCAATGCCATCATTGAAGTGTATAAAACTGAAGATATCGGCAAACCGAATGCAAAGCCTTTCCGTGTCAATGCTGATCCCATGGAATTCAGAAATATTTACTGGGTATCAGATACAGATATCGTGGCTAATTTAAGGCAAAAAGTACGTGATCGTATCGAAGGTTACAACCAAGGTGTCTACGAAAACAGACTAGCCCGACTGGATATAGCAAAAGAAAAAATCACAAACTTTGGTGATGAAAGTTGGTTTGTAGAAAATAGACTATCATCGAAACCAGATAAAATCATTGTATCGTTAAGCACATATAAGCCAAGCGGCGCAAAAATTGCTGAACCATTCAGACCAAGATCGTATTGGGAGCTGGATCTCAAAAAAGGCTCAAAAAAACTATTGATCCGTGGGAAATTAGCGTTAGGTAACATTCAATTTGATAGTGATGGCAACCCGTGGTTAGCACGTGGTTTTGACATTAAGAAACGCGAGTTCATCTGGTTCTACAGGAACCCTGGTGCGAAAGACTGGACTGAGTTTCGCCGCCAGAGTGAAGATGACTTTGAAGACTTTGAGGTTTGGGGTTTCGATAAGGCTGATCGAAACATACTTTTTGTGAGCGCCAGAAATGGAAATGATAAAGTAGGTTTCTGGGAATACAATGTAGTCACTAAATCGTATGGTGAATTAATATATCGACGAAATGATGTTGATGTTGCAGGAGCCAGGTATCACAGCAATATTTGGACCAACCCAAATGAAGTTACTGCGATTGTACATCAAAGCGACAAAAATCATTATGAATATATGGATGGGGCAGAAGAAGCAACTTACAACCTTTTTCAGAGCAAAATACCATATGCACATAATATTCGCATTGTAAGTAGATCACGAGATGGTCAAACACTAACTCTGATTAACAGTGGTCCACGAGATCCTGGCACATACTATTTATTTCATGAGGGTGAAATAAAAAGTGTTGGGAGCCGACAACCTCTAATTGCTAGCGAAGATCTTGCAGACGTCAGCTACATTAAATACAAAGCAAGAGATGGACTCACCATTCCAGCATATGTGACAACACCGAAAGGAAATCCGCCATTCCCACTTATCGTTCTACCACATGGTGGACCCTTTGTATCAGAAATGATTGCTTATGATGAATGGGGACAGGTATTGGCTAACAATGGCTATATGGTATTACAACCACAATACCGTGGTTCATATGGGCATGGCTTTTCTTTCCAACAAGCTGCTTATAACAATGGCAGTCAAGGAGGCTATGCCATGCAAGATGACAAAGATGATGGCGCTCTTCACTTAATACAACAAGGTCTGGTAGATAAAGACAGAGTTGCCATGTTTGGATGGTCTTATGGAGGCTATGCTGCCTTTGTTGCCGCTGCACGTAAAAAGCAAATCTATCAATGTGTCATCGCTGGTGCTGGCGTTGCTGATACTAATCAGCAAATGAATTACATCCGGGACAACATGCGTGGCGCACCGAGCATCCAATTCCTCAAGTTTTGGGATAAGAGTATTTCTCCGATTGATAACGTTGGTGCTGTGAATATTCCAATTTTAGTAGTACACGGTGATGTTGACCAACGTGTACCTCCGTTACATGCAAAAAAGTATGAGAAAGCACTTAAAAAGAACAATATTCCATATGAGATGTTATGGTTAAAAGGCGCTGACCATTTTTACAGCACCCTCTTCTATAATCACCAGAAAGATCTTTATGACAATCTAATTTCGTTTTTGAAAAATGATTGCGGCCCTGGAGGATTGTAAACCTCAGTCTCTAAAGCTTAAAAGCCCGGTATTAACCGGGCGTTTATTACCTGAATGTTAACTCAAAACATCAGTAGAGAATGACGTGGAAATTTGTGTACAATAAATAGAATAAGAATAGGAGTCATATATGATTAAACCTTACAAAATACTTTACGGGCTATTAGTAACAGTATCATTCCTGATATTACCTGCACTCGCTTCTGCCAAAGTTTATCCACTCGATTATTGGGCATTACGTGATGTCATGACTGCCGCCGAGGTCTCACCCGATGGCAAGCATCTCGCGATCTTGAAAATACCCAACAAAACGGGTAATGCAATCATTGAAGTCTATAAAACTGAGGAAGTCGGCGACCCTAACGCAAAACCTTTCACAGTAGATGCAGATCCGATGGAATTCAGAGGAATTTATTGGGTAACTAATGAGCATATTGTGGTTACACTCAGGCAAAAAGTCAGAGATCGCATAGAAGGTTTTAATCAAGGTGTATACGCTGGAAAACTCGCTTTACTAAACATCACCAAAAAGAAGATCACAGACTTTGGCTCAGAAGATGAAGGCATGACAGTCGAGAACGTACTTCCGAATAAAGAAAACAGCGTAATTGTTTCTGAAGGTAATTACAGTGCGAGCAAAAACAAGATAGCAGAACCATTTCGCCCCCGCAGTTATTGGGAGCTAAATTTGAAACGCGGAAGTAAAAAACTCATTATTCGCGGTAAGATTTCACTCGGGCAAATGGAATTTGATGGAGAAGGAAACCCATGGCTGGCAAGAGGATTTGATGTAAAGAAAGGAGACTTCGTCTGGTACACCAGAAAACCAGGAGAAAAAGATTGGCGCGAGTTTCATCGCCTTAGTGAGGACAGTTTTGAAGAATTCTCTGTATGGGGTTTTGATGAAGCTGATCGCAATATTTTATTCGTAGTTGCTACTAATGGTAATGACAAACGCGGAATGTGGGAGTACAACGTTGCAACCAAATCATTCGGAGAACTAATATATCGTCGCAATGATGTAGATATATTAGGGATGATCGGTCACAGCAATATTTGGACTAATTATGATTCGCCCGGCGCTGTCTATTATGAAACTGACAAAAGACACTACGAATTTTTCGACGGGCAAGAAGAAGCCAATCATAATTTATTCGCCTCTAAAGTACCCAACGCTCATAACTTACGCATCACCAGTAGATCAAAGGCTGGAGATACATTAACTGTATATAACAGTGGTCCTAGAGATCCAGGTACATATTATCTCTATGATAAAGGAAAGGTTAAAAGTGTAGGTAGCAGACAACCTCTAATTGAAAGCCAGCACTTGTCTGACGTTTCTTACATCTCTTATCCATCCCGTGATGGTAAAAAGATCCACGCATACGTTACAACACCCAGTCAGGGTAGCCCACCTTATCCATTGATAGTATTACCGCATGGGGGGCCTTTCGTTCAAGAAATGGTCGGTTATGATGAATGGGGGCAAGTACTAGCAAATAATGGTTATATGGTAATACAACCACAGTATCGCGGATCACGAGGTTATGGCCTGGATTTTTACATGTCATCCTTCATTGAACGAGGCGAAGGTGGCTACAAAATGCAGGATGATAAAGATGATGGTGCTTTATATCTCGTATCACAAGGACTCGCAGATAAAGATCGGCTGGCAATGTTCGGTTGGTCATACGGCGGTTACTCTGCTCTAGTTGCTGCCGCACGAGAAGATCAAATTTATCAATGTGCTATTGCAGGCGCTGCTGTCGCTGATATGACACAACAAGTCAATTACTATCGTGATCTTCTTCGCGGAGCCCAGGAAATTCAGCAAATGCGATATCGCAAAGACAGTATTTCACCGATAAATGAAGCAGATAAAGTTAACATTCCATTACTGATTGTACATGGAGATGTCGACCAAAGAGTACCTCCTCTGCATGCTAAAAAATATGTGAAAGCGTTAAACAAAAACAATATTCCACACAAAATGCTCTGGTTGAAAGGCGCAGACCACTTCTACAACACACTCTTTTACGATCACCAGAAAGATTTGTACGAAAACATGATTTCTTTCTTGAAGAATGATTGTGGTCCTGGGGGGCTATAATCTTGAAAGCCCGGTTTTACCGGGCTTTTTTTTAACAACATTAAATGCAAGGAGAACATCATGAGTACACCAAAGAGAGCTGCAGACACACCCTTCCCCACTGACGTTGAAGCCGGCAAGACCTATTATTGGTGTTCGTGTGGTGAGAGTAGCAAGCAACCGTTCTGCGATGGCTCTCATCAAGGCTCTGAATTCAGCCCGGTAAAATATGAAGCCGATAAAGATAAAAAAGTATTCTTCTGTGGTTGTAAGATAAGTGCAAACTCGCCACTATGTGATGGCTCACATAACAACTAGATTACAATGTTAGAAATAGCTACTCAAAGACTAACAATGAAAAGTGAATTAAAGAACCACATAAAAACTGCCTCCAAATCAGCCTACTATGTTACCAGTCGCATTGCTGGCTATTGCACAGTTGGCTGGACATTGAATTTGATAGCTTTTTTCTACTTTATCTTAATGATTTTGCC
>CALISW010000053.1 GCA_938041655.1 uncultured Thiotrichales bacterium
GGCTTTGATCGCAGGATGCTCAGAGACTTGTTTACCGGCTGATTCACCAAAACCATTCACCAAGTTCCAGACACCATCAGGCAAGCCAGCATCTTTAGAGATACCGGCCAATATGTGCGCGCTTAACGGCGACAACTCAGCTGGCTTATGAACCACGGTACAGCCCGCCGCCAAAGCAGGAGCGATTTTCCAGGTGGAAAGCATAAAGGGCGTGTTCCATGGCGTGATTATTCCTACCGGACCAATCGGTGAACGCACCGTAAAGTTAGTGTGCTCATCCTGATGTGAAGACAAACCATCCGCCGCTTCAACCGCTTTATCAGCAAAAAAGTAGAAATTCGCCGCACCGCGTATCGCTGCTTTTTGCATGAACCTGATGGGCTGACCACAATCGATCGATTCCACCAGCGCGATTTCTTCGGCACGCTCTACTATCTTGTCACCCAGATTGTGTAAAAGTTCTTGCCTGTCCTTACCGCTCATATCCCGCCAGCCTGCAAATGCAGCTTGAGCAGCATCGCAAGCGTTGTCTACATCTGCAGTGGTACCTGCCACCACCTTGCCTAAAGAGCTGTTATCTACTGGCGTAACGTTGTCAAAAATCTCTGCGCCCTCAGGCACGACATAACTGCCATTAATAAAATGGCCGGTGACATTCTTGGCGTAGTGAGCCAAATAGTCTTTTGCTGTATCCAGATTGTCCTTGAGTGTTTTCATACTGTTACCTTATATAGCGCTGTTTAGCAGTGATTTACCCGTTAATTCATTAACACGTTAACTATTATGGTTAACATGTTAAGTGGTTTGCTATACAATTGCAACATACCAGCCACAGAAACAGAACGTTTTGTGGCTACAACTATGATACTAACAAGGGTGGTGTATGAGATTTATTACGTATAGCTATGCAGACAAAATATCCTGGGGTGCTGTGAATGACGATGATCAAGTCATTGACCTGGGCGCGAAACTTGGTGGCGATTTAAAATCAACAATTGAGAATAATCAATTGGAGCAAGCCAAACAGGTAGCAAATGATGGAACCGCCAGCATCAAACTGGAAGATGTCACACTGCTCGCACCCATCACCAATCCGGGCAAAGTCGCCTGTATCGGCGTCAACTATGCTAATCGCAATGCCGAATACAAAGATGGTTCCGAAGCACCAAAATTTCCAAGCCTGTTTATGCGCGTACCAGAATCGTTAACCGCGCACGACCAACCACTGTGGCGCCCACCAGAATCTGACCAACTCGATTACGAAGGTGAAATTGTGTTGATCATTGGTAAAGCAGGAAGACGTATTTCTGAAGCAGACGCTTATGATCATATAGCCGGACTTACTATTATGAATGAAGGCACACTGCGTGATTGGGTACGACATGCCAAGTTTAATGTCACCCAGGGTAAGAACTTCTGCAACTCCGGCGCGATTGGACCGTGGATGGTTTCAGCAGATAAGTTTAGTGCTGCCGACTATGAAGATATGCATATCACTACCAAAGTTAACGGTGAACTTCGTCAGGATGACACCACCGCGAATATGATGTTTCCGATCAAATACATTATTAGTTATGTATCGCAGTTCTTTCATCTGCAACCCGGTGATGTGATTGCGACCGGCACACCCAATGGCGCTGGTGCACGTTTCGATCCACCAAAATATTTAGTCCCAGGCGATGTCATTGAAGTTAGCGTAGACGGCGTTGGCACACTGAGCAACGGTGTGATTGATGAGCCGCTCTAAAAAAACAAGCAACAACAAAGCTGAGCAAACTAATACTAACAGCTTGCTTAGCTTTGACCGCTCTCTACCAATGACCTTGTTACGTGCACGTGAAGTGGTTATGGCCGAGTTCATACCTGCACTACAGGAAAATGGTTTGTCACCACAACAATGGCGGACGTTGCGCGTGCTGGAGCAGGAAGATGGGCTGGATATGTCCGAGGTCGCCAAACGCTGCCACCTTTTACTGCCGAGCATGTCGCGCATTATCCAGAATCTTGAAGGACGCGAATTGATTTCTCGTCAAAGCGTAGCGGACGACCAACGCAAAAATGCACTATACATTACCAAACAAGGGCTGGCATTATTCTCCGTGATAGCACCAAAATCAGCTGAGCGTTATCAGATGATTACCCAACAATTCGGTGAGGAAAAGTTGGAGCAGCTCTACCAACTACTTGAAGATTTAATTAACACACTAGAAGATCAAGAACCACTCTAACGCTCTCTTTAAATAATAGCGTTACGGATTTTGATCGTTTCCCGAGAAGCTGGATACTTGGCTCGCTCCTCTTTAATCATCCGATCCCACACTTTTCTAAAATGGGTAAACGGTCGATCAGCCGTTAACATCCGTGGCTGGAATGGTTCGCTGTTTTCCAACAGGATCTGCTGCTCTTCAATCAACACTTTATCTTCCATAAAACCAGCCAACAAACTATCGCGTAAGGAAACAGTAGTTGCTTCATTTTCAAGATCGTAGTTGCGCATGTAGTTCCACCAGAAGTGAGTGGTGCGACGGGTTTCAGGCGTCATGAACTGGCAGTTACGATATTCCCTGACTTTGTCGGTATCACCACTATCCGGATCCCAACCCACTGGTGCAAAAGTAGTTTCCATAAAGAATACGCCGGGCGTATAAATAGTGACCACATTGCGACGGTCAACCATGGCATCACCTTCCGGACTCACCACCGAGTGATAAGGTGGTGGCGCCGAGTTCTTATGCCAGCGTGTCCACTGAAAACCATTGTCGTACTTTTCAATATCCTGATGAGTCGACTGATAGGCATACTCTTCTGAGCCACCCAGCGTATTAGGGTGTACAAATGCCAGATGCGAAAAGTCAGCCAAATTATCAATGATCATCATCCAGTTAGCGTCATAATGAATTTGCTGCTCCAGTCCCACATAAGCAGGATCAGACAATGGCCCATAGTCATGTATGTCATCAGGGTTAGCCAACGCAGAATCACCCATCCATATCCACAACATGCCACTCTTCTCAACCAACGGATAACTGGGCACCACGAAGTTTTCACCAATTAAATCCTGACCAGGTATTTCTATACACTTGCCTGCAGCGTCATACTTCATACCGTGATACATGCATCGAATACAGTCGCCTTCTATTCGACCTAAAGATAGAGGTGCCGCGCGGTGACAACAACGGTTATCCATCGCGATGTAATTGCCACTCTCGCCACGATACATCACCACCGGCTTTTCCAGAAAGGTACGCGCCAACGGTTTGCCATCTTCAATTTCAGAGGCCCAACCAGCGTTGTACCAGCAGTTATAAACAAAGAGCTCTTCAGCTGTTTTCATTAGTTCTCTCCTATTTTCGAACGGCTGTTTTGTTATCAGCCTGTGCGTCAGTGTTATCGATTATTTGTTGTAAGGTGTTCATCATTATTTTCCAGTCGCGTGGTTTTATGCCCGACGCAATGCGCGCATAACACTCATCAACCAAGGGCTGTATTTTTTCTTCCAGACGACGTCCTTTGGCACTCGTGCTGATACGCACACTTCGTCGATCCGAGGTTGATCGAATGCGCTTGAGCAGGCCTTTATCTTCCATTCTGTCAATAATGCCAACCAGGCTTGGTTTGGGTAACAAGGTTTGTGCTGAGATATCACTAAGCTTTATGCCATCTTCATTCCACAACACGCGTAAAATACGCCACTGCTGCTCAGTCAGATCAAATGTTTTGAATATGGCGCGGAATTCGGGCAACACACTATCGAGCGTGCGGTTCATCATCATCGGCAAAGAATGGGAAAAGTTCTGCATAGCCACCAATATATTAACTTATTAATAGTTAATATATTAACTAAAATACGAGATGTCAAGAACCAGTCGTTTCGACTTCCCGGTAAACCACCCTGAATCCAATATGATTGGTAGAAAAATCCAGCTCTTGTGGGTGTCTTGCAGCCGGGCGGTAACGCTGACAATAATTCTCAGCGCATAAGTAAGAGCCACCTTTGACCAGCCCAAGGTTTTTCGCTTGTTGAGCAGGATCATCCTGCTTAACCCACTCCCACACGTTGCCAGTCATATCTGCCAGCTTATAGCCGTTCAATTCATAACATCCGACCGGGGAAGATCCATAGAAGCCATCTTTGGCCGTGTTAAGTAATGGGAAAACACCCTGCCAAGTATTCGCCATAGCAACCGGCATCTCATCCGGCGCAATATCTCCCCAACTATATTGAGCCGACTCTAACCCACCGCGTGCTGCATACTCCCACTCGGCTTCAGTGGGTAAATCTCCACCTGCCCATTGCGCATAAGCCAACGCATCAGCATAGGCAACGTGAACAACCGGATTATCCATCAACTCATCGATTGACGAGCCTGGACCTTCTGGCTGGCGCCAATACGCGTCGGGTATAAAGTGCCACCTGCCAGCCACTTTGTTGTCAAAAGATAATTTAAATGCCGCCGAACCTGCAAACAATTGATCAGCAGGAATATCAGGGTGTAATGCTGGGTCAGGCATGACCTCCGCATTGGTTACATAGCCTGTTTCATTAACAAATTTACTGAACTGTCTGTTCGTAACCTCATGCACATCAATACTAAATGCCGGTAACGCGATTTCTCTTACCGGCCCTTCTTCAGGATAGACTGCCTCGGAGCCCATCATAAAAGTACCGGCTGGTATTTCAGCAACGCCACCTTCAAAAATATCGCATTTAGCCTGATTGGTTTTTGTATCAGGTTCACTTCTAGTAAGTACGTAGGTAAGCCCAACAATCGCGAGCGCCAATAAAAACGCAAGTAATATTTTACGCATACGATGAGTATCTCAAATGAGTAATGCTAATCCCACTCGACATTAGAAAAAGCGCGTAATTTATCGAGACTACTTTTACGCTCATGAAATGGAACATTGTCTTTAGAGTCTGCCTGCGCCTGAACATCATGCTCTTCACATCCAGCAATAACTTGTTCGACAATCTCCGGTGGTAAGACCACCACACCATCAGCATCACCTAATATAATGTCACCAGGGTTAACAATAACGCCACCACAAATGACGGGTACGTTGAGTGAACCAGGTTGGCTAGCGTCCTTAGCCACCGGTGCAACACCACGAGTAAAGACCGGCATTTGTGGTTGTTCGTGCACGTGTAGTTTCAGGTTCATACAACTACCATCAATCACAACACCCTCGGCACCGGCCATATTTGCAGCCTTACTCATCGATAGTCCCCACACAGCAAGCTCTGTATGACCAGCTGCATCGATAATAATGACATCACCTTTTTCAATATACTTTGGCGCGACCTCTGCCATCAAACGATCATCCCAATACTGAGGTCGCACAGTAAACGCAGGGCCACAAATTCTCCACTGAGAATCCAAAGGCTTGATTTCAGGATCACATACATAACGTGGACCCGCCTCATAACCAGCAACACCTACATGCTGCTTACTGACACGTTCAATTAAGTCTTTTGAGGGACGCTGAAATTTAGTAATTATTTTATGCATAGCGCGAAAGTCCAATTACACTCCTTCAAATTACGTTAATCCACATCAATAAGGAAGCGGACTCAGTAACATTAAGACATTAAATAATTGATTTCACCTCATGAAGCTTGAAACACGTAAGAAAAATAGAATTTCAAAAATGATAAAAAATGATTATTTAACAAAACAAGAAAGAAACTATACATACTATTTACAATTTCCAGTGGATTTTGCAGTCTAGTCAAGAACTATACGGACGCTGTCTAGTTTTGTACTATACAGAGTCTGTCTAGTTTACTGTTAGAACCGAAATTGAAATTACGGTAAAAGATTTTAAGCGGTTTTACCCTGAAATAGTCTTTGCAAAAAAAGACTGCATCGCCGCTGAGAAAAGTCGCTCGCTGCTATACCCCGGCATGAATAAAATCGGTTCCGTTGTGTGGAAACAGTAGCTCGCGGCACTGCCATTTGTATAGAAGAATACATCGTCACTGTTGAAAATATACCTCGCTTCAACTCCGCTGTACGCCAATGACTAAATTTTGGCGCTGTCATCGTGTAATATGACTGTATAAAGTAAAGGAGTGGATAAATTGAGTACAGGTTCTAACAAGGCGCGCAAACCGCTCCCTATCGGTCGCTACGATTCCAAAAACGCTCAGCGTCTTTGGAACCATTTCGCGCAACGTTAGAAGCCAATAAATTAAAAACAGAATGTACCGCGTTCATAGCACTAAAGTACTAACCAAGAATAATCGAGTGTCCTCACGGTAAGAATAGAAAATATTTTGGTAGTATCATCAAGATGATCATTCAATCAACAACAAGCATACAACCGAGTCCAGTCCAAGCAGCGGCTTCTAACAAGGCGCGCAAACCGCTCCCTATCGGTCGCTACGATTCCAAAAACGCTCCGCGTCTTTGGAACCATTTCGCGCAACGTTAAGTGCCAAAAGTAAAAGCAATTTTTAGCCATCTATTCGCTGCACTGGTCTGCCCCAATTCGACGGAGTTAATAACAAGACAGTTAAAATTCTACCGAATGTGCTGCACTACGCATGTTCTGCACTATTTTCATCCATTAGTACCAATTGTATATTCTTATAGTGGTGTAAGATATAACTCTACTTGTGCAACCAATGAACATTTGGCTATGAGCATATTTAGTACTAACCGTATACAATCAAGTCTGTTGGCAACCGCACTTAACAAGGCGCGCAAACCGCTCCCTATCGGTCGCTACGATTCCAAAAACGCTCCGCGTCTTTGGAACCATTTCGCGCAACGTTAGATTTTGAGTAAGGAAAAGCATGAAAAAAGAAAAATATCTGGCACCAAATTTCATTCAAATCTTTTTCAAGAGCGTTACTGTTTCAATAATACTGTTCTTACCATTTTTACTGTATACAGCGCTTAAAGATCTCAACTTCAAATTGCTATTGGCAGTTATACCTATTGTCTATGGTCTTAGAATAATAGGCAGCATTGGATTTACAGGTTATCTCCCTAAAGAGTTTTATAAACATGCCACGTAAATCTAACCAGGCGCGCAAACCGCTCCTTCCAGTCGCTACGATTCCAAAAACGCTAGCGCGTCTTTGGAACCATTTCGCGCTACGTTAGAAGCCAATAAATTAAAAACAGAATGTACCGAGCTCATAGCACTAAAGTACTAACCAAGAATAAACCGAGTGTATTCACAGTAAGAATAGAAAATAGTTTGGTAGTATCATCAAGATGATCATTGAATCGAC
>CALISW010000054.1 GCA_938041655.1 uncultured Thiotrichales bacterium
CGAGGATCATTACGTGAAAGTGCATACCTCCCAAGGCCACACCATGATATTGATGCGCTTTAAAGATGCGGTTCGAGATGCCTCACCTCTGAAAGGCCTCGTAACACATCGTTCCTGGTGGGTCGCCGAACAAGGGGTCAAATCCATCAAGAAAAAATCACGCTCAGCTGATCTTACGCTCAAGAATGATGAACTTGCGTTGGTAAGCCGCAACGGCCTGAAAGCGATACGAGAATCAGGCTGGGTCGATTAAGCAACTACTCGGATGGCGGTGTCCAGTTATCTACTTCTGCAGGGGCATCACTAAACAAAAACTTCTCCATTTCCTCTTCAAGAAATTTTCTTGAATTGGGATCCAAAGTAGAAAGGCGGTATTCATTGATCAACATAGTCTGATGACCTACCCACTTACCCCAGGCTTCTTTACTGATATTTTCCCAAATACGCTTACCCGCTTCACCGGGGTACGGTGGCAGATCAAGCCCTTCGGCTTCTTTTTTCAAGTGGGCGCAGTTAACCATGCGTGTCATTGTTGCTTCTCCATCATCTGATTTGGCTATTATTGGGGCAGACCCGGTTTAACTCAAGTAGTTGTGACCGGATTTAGCTGATCGATTATCTTACTGATCGGTGCTGGTACCCCGCCCGGCAAACCATCCGGTAGTTCTACCCATTGGGAGGATGTGTCTTGTGGTTCTTTTACCATGGTGGTTGATACGTTTACCTGTAGTGGTTTAATGGTTAATCCAAAATGAGAAAACTGGTGCATCAACAGAGGTAACTCTTTGGTGCTTTGCGCCTTGAGACCCTTCTTGCCAAGATATTCCTCCAGTTCACTATCGGGCTCCAGTACCGGGAACGACCACAAGCCACCCCAGATACCTTTTTCAGGTCGACGTTGCATCAGCCATTGTTGCTGCTCATTAATCATTAACAGTATGGTCTCTTCGCGTTGCGGTTTTTTCTTCGCGGGTTTTTTCTCGGGGTAAGCCGTTGGGTTACCTTGAGCGTTAGCAACGCAGGTGGTTTGTAGCGGACAATCTCCACAGCGGGGTTTTGAGCGTGTGCACAAGGTAGCGCCCAAATCCATAATCGCCTGGGTGTAATCATCCACACGTTGTTGCGGGGTGTAGTCTTCCGCAACTAACCACAGAGCTTTAGCGACTGCCGTTTTACCCGGCCAACCTTCAACCGCATCGTGCCGGCAAAGGACTCGTTTGACATTACCATCTAAAATCACTGCATATTGTTTGTGAGCCAACGTACGAATGGCTCCGGCGGTAGAACGGCCAATTCCCGGTAATGCCTCCAACTCTTCTTGAGACTCCGGAAATTGCAGATCATAATCCTGCTGAATAATCTGTGCGGCTTTGTGTAAGTTTCTGGCACGGGCGTAATAGCCTAATCCTGACCAATGCGCGAGCACCTGATCCTGAGTGGCATCAGCCAGTGTATTAACATCGGGAAAGCTATCCATGAAACGCTGGTAATAGGGTATTACGGTAGTGACCTGTGTCTGTTGCAACATGATCTCGGAGATCCAGACACGATAGGGAGTCGGGTTTTGCTGCCACGGCAGGTCATGGCGACCATGCTGGTCAAACCAGTCAAGCAGCCGGATAGCAAGGCTATCCGGCATTTTGATTACTCTTCGGTTTCTGGTTCGGCTGGTTCCGGCATGGGTTCAACTTCTTCTTGTGGTTTACTACGACCAAACAATCCACCTAATGCATTACCAAGTTCATCGCCCAGTTTATCTTTGATTTCTTCTTGCAGCTCTTCTTTTTTCTCTTCAATTTCCTGCTTTACCTCTTCCTTCTTTTCTTCTACCTGAGCCTCGGCCTTGGCTTTTTCCTCTTCAAGTCGTTGTCTGGCCGCTTCTTTTTCAGCATCCAGCTTAGCTTGCGCCTCGGCTTTGAGTTTGTCAGTTTCGACATTCAGGCGTTGTTTGGCGAGCTCATCCAGCTTCAGGGTGTAACTTAAATCAGTAAAAGGTCCGTGCACACGCAGTGGTAAATAATAACTTTGTTGACCTTCTTCCTGCGCCATAGCGAGACGCACGGTGTAATCCACTTCGCTCAACGGAAACTTAACATTACCCTTACCAGTCACATTAAAGCGTGGCGCGGTGATAGAGAGGTTATCGTTTTCCAAAATCCCGTTACTGATGGGGCCGCTGGCTGTCATCAGTGAGAATTCTGTTTCATCAGGCGTATCGTCCTTAATGACTGGCTTACCTTGTAGCTTGCGAATTGCATTTTGTGCTTCAAGTAATTTAGCCGCGAGTTTAGAACCGTGAATAGTCCCTTCCTTAAAGCTGGTTTCGTATTGACCACTCATCGACTGCTTCAAAGCTGTAATGGTGTTACCGGACATTTTAATGTTGGTCTTGAATGCCGCACTACCAGACAGGTGTTTTTCTCCAAACAACACCATTAAAATTTCTTCAGAACGCACCCCTGCCAGATCAAAATCCAAACCATAAGAAGGCTCTTGCCCGGTCACATTCAGGTTGGCATTGATATTGGCTTTACCTTGATAGGCACTGGCAACCAGTGGCGCTACATTAATCACACCATTATTGGCTTTGAGGGTCAGACTGGCATCAGTGAATGTCAGTTTGTTATAGATGAGTTGATTGAGTCTGGCGGTACCATCTATATCGAGACCTTTTATCAATTCAACCGGCAACAAAATAGTATCGTTGACGGCCGCTTGTGCAGTAGCCGGTGCGGCCGCTGCTTCAACATCAGCCACCTTGACGCCTGCCTCTTTCGCACCCGCTTCGGTTACCGGCGGTAAATAATCATCGGCATTAAAGGCGTCCAACGTTAAATCAAAGCGTACCGATTGTTTAGTAAAATCGGCAATGGAAACCTCACCTTGCAGACTGGAATCATCCAGAGTGGCGGTAAGGGGCTTGATACTTACGTTACGGGTATTTCCGGCTATCTGCATATCAAAGCCGGCATCACTGAGTGCCTTGTCATTCTTGGTGATTGGCAACACCATGCCTAGTGCTTGCATGACTTTACGCGGGCTGAAATTCTCACTCTTGATACTACCCTGATACGTCGGGTCATCGATAAACTTACCAACATCCATTGCGCCAGTCATTTTAAGATCTGCCACTTGCATAACTAGATTCTTTAAACTCATTTTTTGTGTGTTGGTGTTGGCATCCACATCTGCCTTCAAGTCCAGCGGCAAACCTTCCGGAAAAGAAGGATTCACCAATTTTCCATCCAGGGTCAAGCCAGCCACTTTATAGCCCCCCTGAAAAGGATCCGCGGTTAACTGACCTTTGATATTACTACTGAGATTAACGCCCTCTTGCTGCTGGCTCACATCGGCATTCAAACTGCTTACTATATGTAAAACTTGATTGGCTGGATCCAGGGTGATTTCGCCTTTCATTTTTGACGCCAGTTGCATCGCATTGTTCATGCTCATGCGCACATCCATATCAACCGGCACAGCTTTACCAAATTCGAGCGCACCCATAACCAGATTAACGGGGCCAACTTTAATATCGGTGTTCGCCTGACGGTCTTTGAAGGTAAAGTGAGCATCAGCTAATTCCACCCCTTCAACACTCAACGTAACCTTATCCAGCGACGAACCACCGGTTTGTTCGGCAGCGGCTTCGTCAGCAGCAGTTGCCTGCTGAATATCTGTCCAGTTATCTGTGCCGCTGGCATTTTTTTCAAGATTGATTTCAAGACCGCGCAAGGTAACCTTTTTTACTTTCACTTGCTTTTTTATGAGCGGCATCAATTCAACATGGACATCCACTTCATCAATCGCGGCAAAATCTGTAGCGCTAAAGCCAGGCGCATTCGCCATTTTAGTTTCGCCCAGATTCAAGCCCAACCAAGGAAATAAAGACCAGCTGATCTCTCCGGGAATCTGTAAATCACGTCCGGTTTTTTCTTTAACAGTAGCCGCTATTTGAGGCTTGTAATCATTCGGGTCCAGACGAGTGACCATGATGCCGACCGTGGCAACAGTGAGCACAATTAGAATGAGGAGGAGTAAAAATATCCATTTAATGAGTTTCATAGAATCCTTCAAGCTTTATATTAGTTCTTGTGGAGAGTGTAACGTATGACTACAACGAGGGGTATAAATTCAATCTTACTCTAGTGAAAGAATGCTAGCTTCGTTCCAACTCAATCTGTACCAGATTATTCTTGTCAGCAATCGCGTTCCATTCACTCGCGTAGTTAATACTACTTTCAGATGGATACGGGAATGGATTACTCATCTCCGGTATCGCTTCCAGCTCGACAGTGATGCTACGAGTACCATTTGCCATTGGGGAAGTCTCTATAAAACGTGTGAATTCACGTGACTGATAATCTTTGACATTCGGGTTATCCAACAACAAACCAAATTGGCAACTATTGAGCGGCATGCCATCCGCTGGTAAAACACGTTTACCTGCCGGTGTGCCCACCATACAGAATCGTCCACGATAGACCTTGAGTCTTACTACTCCTTCAAAGCCAGCCGAATCAAGATAGTTAAGCAACGTTTGTAAATGAGACAAGCGGTCGCCAGCTAAGGGCAACTCGTTATAAGGGTAACTCATGCGTGAGCGCATCGCCCAACTCAAAGCATCGAGTATTAAATCGACGCGCATATTGTCAGCAGCAGGGGTGATAGATGTGGTGACTGGTGCCGGCTGACTTTGTGCGACAGAACCTTCGCGCTCGGTGCGATTTACTGGCTGAGGAGTTGAAACCGCAGCAACTTCTGGCTCATCAAAATGTAAAGGCGAAACAAAGGTATGAAACAAGCCAAGCGCTAACAAGATACCACCCAAAAATACTGCCAGAGGCACCAGAAAATATTGTACCGGCGCACGCTCCAGATCGGTATCGAGTTGTGGCAAGGGTCGTCTAACCGGCACAGGAGCATCAACTTCCAGAGCATCATTCGGATCTACCGGCTGACCGCGCCACTGTTCCTGATGTATTTGCTGCAACATGCGGGCATTGTTTCTTTCCAGTCGTTGTCTGGGTGAAAAGAAATCCTGCTCTTCAATTTCCTGCGTTTTATCAACTTTGACTTCAAACACTTTGGTTTGTACTGGAGGCTTGGGACGAAGTTGCAACTCATGCAACCGCTGGGTTAACTTAAGTGGCTCAAGCTCTTCTTTCACTAGTACATCAAATGCACCCAATGCTCGTGCCTGACCGAGATATACTTCATCGGATTCAGAGGTATACATCATGACGGGAATGGTGGCAGTAGAGGGATTGGCTTTGATGATTTTCAATGCAGCCAGACCACTCATGCCAGGCATGTTGTGATCGAGAAAAATTACGTCGGGTCTGCCATCCTGCAAATAATGCAACATATCTTCAGCGGACTCAGCCATATCACACAGCATGTTTTCCTTCTCAAGCAGACGTGCCAGATGAACTCTGGCGAGCTTTGAATCATCGACAATCAATACATTGATTTGCGGGATTTCGCTGGTTGCTTCAAGCATCGGCTTTAATCGCTGTCTCTCTTCCACTGACCTGATTGTCCACCGGTTTTTTCTTCCAGCTGGACATCAGTTATAACCATTCCGCGATCCACACCTTTGCACATATCATAAATAGTCAACAAGGCAATCTGGGCCGCAGTCAGGGCTTCCATTTCAACCCCAGTTTGCCCCTGTGTCTCAACAGTGGCAATGCTCTTAATCGCATTTTGAGCACGCTCTATCTCAAACCTCAGATCAACTTTGGTAATTAATAGCGGATG
>CALISW010000055.1 GCA_938041655.1 uncultured Thiotrichales bacterium
ATCAAACAGCTTAATGAATCTGAAGGTGACGACCTGAATGATTTGGTCGCCAGTTATATTTCAGACAATGAAGTTGGTACAGCGTTGAGTGGTGTCTTACCTGAAATGGAACGCAGCTACAGCATCAAAGTCAATAAAGAGCTCCAACATGAGATTTTCACTGAAGCCGAGTTCCTTGAAATGCAACAGATCATTGAAGAGCAAAATTCGAATGCTTATGAACAAATTGAATACGAGGTTACACGGCAACTGGACTCAGATGACGTATCAGAAACAGCACTTGATTTTGATAGCGCACTACAAGTCTCAAAAATATTACCACTAGACATTCATCATAAAGACGAGTCTTTATTTTCGCATTCAATGTACATCAATTACGGCAGCAGCGAACCCGATACAGAAGACGATGTGGTAGCCGCCACCTTGAATTATCTTAATCTCAACGGCACTGTTTTATTTATTTATGCATTCGCACCGCACGATCAACTGGACTGGACACAAAATACATCTCTGAATTGGAGTAAATCTATTCTTGCCGCCAATCAACAGTCCTCATCATTTCTATGGAAACCATTAGTCCTGGGTGTCATATTTCTGCTAGTGACGTTATTGATCAGGTTTTTGGTAAAGAAGACTACAAGATAATGTCTGAGCGCTTCGCTGCAAACTCCAGAGTACTTGGTGAAACTGGTCAACAAGCCCTCTCCGAAAAGCATGTTGTGATCGTCGGTATTGGCGGGGTTGGCTCATGGGCTGCTGAAGCGTTGGCTCGCAATGGTATTGGTGAGTTAACGCTGATAGACCATGACGATATCAGCCTGAGTAATATTAACCGCCAAATACATTCAATGGACTCCACTCTGGAACAGTCGAAAGTTGAGGTCATGCGTAGCAGAATTATGGACATCAATCCTGATTGTACGTGCCATGCCATTGACGACATGTTGGTAACTAAAAATATGTCAAAATATTTGGCTGGAGAAATCGACTTCGTCGTCGATGCGATTGATAGCGTTAGATTCAAGACCGATCTGATTTACCACTGCAAACGAAACAAGATCCCCATCATCACCACCGGTGGTGCTGGCGGTTTAACCGACCCCACCTGTATACAAATCGCTGACCTGACTATTACTACTAACGATCCACTAGCTGCCAAAGTACGCCATAACTTGCGAAGTAAGCATGGCTGGACTCGAACCAAAGGCAGGCGCTTTGGTATTAAATGCGTCTACTCAACACAACAACCTGTATATCCCGATGCTAATGGTGGCGTTACACAAAACAAACCTGGTAAAGCTGGTATGACATTGGATTGCGATAGTGGTTATGGTTCAACCAGTACGGTAACCGCAAGCTTTGGCATGGCTGCCGCTGCATTTGTAACTAACAAGTTAGCCAATGTCGCCTGATCAGTTTTATCAATCACTGGACCAGTTGGGTAGTGGCGATCAAGTGCCCCCGGTAGAAAAGTGGAATCCAGAACTCTCTGGTGATATGGATTTGATCATTAAAGCCAATGGGGAATGGCTGCACGATGGCGCTATTATCAAACGCCGTGGCCTGGTTCGTGTCTTTTCCAAAATACTCAAACGCGAAGACGATGAATACTTCCTGGTGACGCCACAGGAAAAATGGCAAATCCAGGTTGAGGATGCTCCTTTTCTGGTCAATCGTATGCAATTGATATCTGAGGGTAATGAACCAGTCATCGAGCTTCATACGACTACTGACAACTGCGTAAAAGTAGATTCTGATCACCCTGTCTGGATTGAATATGATCTAGAGCAAAACCCGAAGCCCTACGTTATAATTCGCAGCAACCTCTTCGCTTTAATCAATCGTAATGTTTATATGGAGCTTGCCGAGCTCGCAGAAGAAACCAAATCAACCACTAAAACAGTATGGAAAGTTCGCAGTTGTGGTAGCCACTTCCTGTTAGGCGAAGAAAGCCACTAATCAGGTCTGTTGCATGACCTGCTTGATCAGTGGAATAGTGATGCGGCGTTTTTGAGACAGCGACTCCTGATCAAGCTGATCCAGAAACTCCAACAAAGCTGCCGTATTCCGCTGAAAGTGTTTGAGCAGATACTCTGCAGCGTCCACGGGAAACTCCAGCCCTTTGGATCTGGCCCTAGCGTAAAGACTGGCCAATAAATCCTCATCACTCAATCGCTTTAAATGATAGACCGCGCCCCACAGCAAACGTGAGCGCAAATCTTCAAACTCCAGCTCAAGGTCACGTGGGTGTTGTGTAGAACTTAACACTAGCGGCGTATTTCGATCCCTGCAAGCATTGATCAGATTAAACAATTGCGTAGCCCAGCTACGATCATGAGTAACCAGATCAATGTCATCAATACAGACAGCATCCAGACTCTCCATACCATCCAGAATCGCAGGGTCAGAAGCCGCTAAATCCCGCAGCGGGACATAGGCTATCTGTTTATCTAAATTGGCTGCTAAATGGCATACAGACGTTAGCAAGTGGGTTTTACCATAGCTATTTCGACTCCAGAATAAGATTTGCTGTTCCCCGACCCCTGCTGTGAAAAGGCTTTGTAAGCTACTGACCAACAATTGATTATTACCAATTACATAATTATCAAAAATAGCCCGCTCAGGCAGGCTAATCGGTAATGGTATTTGTTTCATGCGTTAGTGTCAGGATCACTCTGACTTTGATCATCTATTTCAGCATCGGCAACCTTGGTCAGTTGCTCTGATTCGCCTGCATCTGCTTCAGCTATTTCATCCACAATCACTTCGGATGCTTCGCCCACTTCATCGGCATGTACCGTCGCAATCATGGTTCTATCAGTATCATAGAGATGACTTCGCATATAACGCTTATGTATATCTCTTACGATCACCGCCAGCACCGCAGCGACCGGCAATGCCACCAGGATGCCAAAGAACCCAAACAATTGCCCACCCGCCAAGACCGAGAACATCACGGCAACTGGATGCATTCCAATTCTGTCGCCGACTAATAATGGTGTTAGCAGAGCCCCTTCGATTACTTGCCCGACACCAAAGACAGCGGCCACCAATGCTAACGGCAGTACAGGCGCATCAAACTGAAGCAATACCGCAACACCGGCAATCACAATACCAACAATTAAACCCATATAAGGCACAAAGCTGACGATACCGGCAATCAGTCCAATCAATAAGGCAAACTTAACACCAACTAACCATAATCCAATCGAATATATGGTTGCCAGCGCAATCATGACCAGCACTTGTCCACGCAAAAATGCACTCAGCATCAAATCTGATTCAGAGGCCAGACGAGACACTTCCGGCTCGATTTGTCGTGGCAATAAAGAATGTATCCCTTCAACAAATTTGTCCCAATCTCTGAGCATGTAAAACGTGACGACCGGTATCAGAAATAAGTTCGCCAAAACGCCGAATAGCACACCACTGGACTTACCCAAATATCCAAAGACGTTTTTTACTACCCCGCCAGCCTCACCAAGATGTCCACTGAGCATTTCAGGAATGCTTTCCAATTCGAAGCCAGAGAGATCTACACCGATCTTTTCCTCTACCCAGGGAATACCAGTATTAGTAATAGAATCAACATATTGAGGCACACTTTTGATAAGTGACGTGATTTGTTGGCCGATAATTGGAACCAAAACGAAAAGCAATAAACCGACAAAAACAGTCATCACGGTAAAGACAATTACAACCGAGGTGGTACGCGACAACCCCTTCTCTTCGAGCTGATCAGCCAATGGATCACCTAAATAGGCAAACAATGCCCCCAGTACAAATGGCGTCAAAATCGGGCCCAATAAGTACAACAACATGGTCGTACCGACCAGCACTGCCAGAATTAGCCACTTCTGTGAATCAGTTAGCGTGATTGTGTTCATTTACTTTCTCAATTCCTAGTAATACATATCCAATACAACTCATTACAGTAGATATCAGTAACGCCAATATCACCAATGACATCATCATATCAGGCACGCGATATACGCCACCATTAAAGAGTACCATTACGATTAATAGCACTTGCAGCAAGGTGTTGGCCTTGCCGACCAAAGTCGGGTGCATTTGAATCGACCGGGTTTTCAAATGATAGAACAGCACCCCGGCGACAATAATCAAATCTCTCAGCATCACCATCACTAGTAACCACAGTGGGATTTGCTCTCTAAGCGCGAGACTCATAAATGCAGCGACCATCATGAACTTGTCAGCCAAAGGATCCAGTAACGATCCAAGCTCACTTTGCCAGCTGTAACGTCTTGCTAAAAAACCATCCAGGCCATCGGTAAATCCCGCTAACATAAAAATCAACAAAGCTGTTTGATAATGGCCGCGAGCAATGGCAATAACCACCGGTACCACCAGAAACAAACGAAACAGGGTCAATACATTGGGTATGTACTTGAGATAGCTCAACAACAATACTCAGTGATCGTCGCGACCATAGAACTTGATGCCACGCACAACCATCTCTCTGTCATTTTTCTTGCGCCAGCGGTTGGTATCTCGCAAAGAGTAAACGCAGCCACAATATTCCTGTTGATAAAACTCTTCTTGTTTGGAAAGCTCAACCATACGTTGCGCCCCACCCTGTTTACGCCAGTTATGCGTCCAATAGGTAATACCCGGATACTTACTCGCAGACTTTACCCCGGACTGGTTAATCTGATTCATATCCTTCCAACGAGATATACCCAGAGAGCTGGTAATTACCGGAAACCCGTTTTCATATGCATACAATGCTGTTCGTTCAAAACGCATGTCGAAGCACTCACTACAACGCTTGCCACGCTCTGGTTCCCACTCCATCCCCTTGGTTCTGGCAAACCAGTTATCGGTATCGTAGTCAGCGTCAATAAAGGGAATATTTTTTTGTTCACAATAGCGAATATTCTCCTCCTTGCGTATCTCGTATTCTTCAGTGGGGTGGATATTCGGATTATAGAAAAACACAGAATAATCAATCCCGGATGCAGTCATCGCCTCCATTTGCTCAATCACGCAAGGCGCGCAACAGGAATGCATTAATACACGCTTGGCGTCACCTGGTACCTCGAGGTCGCCAGGGTATTTATACCGATCAATAGAATATTCATTGCTGCTCATAGGGTTATTTTAGCGGAAATACAAAACAACCAGTAGGCAATAAGGGGATAAAGATCATGATCTGGGTAAAACAATCCTGTTTACACTGTTTCAGTTGACCGATAACATGCGCATCTGATTGCTTCTCAATGAGAAATCTCGATGTCTGATAACAGTTCCAAAGATTCATTGACCTATCGCGATGCTGGCGTAGATATAGACGCTGGCAATCAACTGGTGGAAAAAATCAAACCACTGGCAAAGAGCACACATAGAGAAGGCGTGATGGGTAGTATAGGTGGATTTGGCGGCCTTTTTGGTCTGCCAATCGAGAAGTATAAAGAGCCTATTCTTGTTTCCGGTACGGACGGCGTCGGTACCAAACTCAAACTCGCCATAGATATGGGCAAGCATGACACTATCGGTATTGACCTGGTCGCAATGTGCGTCAACGACATTATAGTCACTGGTGCCGAGCCCCTCTTCTTTCTGGATTATTTTGCTACCAGCAAACTCGACATCGATGCTGCTACAGAAGTCATATCTGGCATAGCGGAGGGGTGTCGCCAGGCCGGCGCTGCGTTAAATGGTGGTGAAACCGCCGAAATGCCCGGTTTATATGCGAGCGGTGATTACGACCTGGCCGGCTTTGCAGTAGGCGTGGTTGAGAAATCAAAAATCATTGACCCGGAACAGGTGAGCAAGGGAGATGTTGTGCTCGGACTCGAATCAACCGGACCACATAGCAATGGCTACTCCCTCATACGCAAAGTGATTGAAGTCAGCGGTGCCAACCTGTCAGATGCATTTGATGAAGGCACACTGGGCGAGGCGCTACTTGCCCCCACCAAAATTTATGTAAAGCCGATTCTTGAGATTTTAAAGAGTGCAGAAGTACATGCCATAGCTCATATAACTGGCGGCGGTATCACCGAAAACTTACCACGTGCCATCCCAGATGGTCTGGGCGTCAGTGTTGACCTGAATGCATGGCGACGTCCGAAAGTCTTTGACTGGCTAGCCAGTGAAGGCAACATTAACAAAGGTGAAATGCTGCTTACCTTCAACTGCGGTATTGGCATGGCACTGGTTGTTCCTGAAGACAGTGTTGCCAGTATTCGTGAAACACTGAATACCTTTGACATCAACAGCTTCATCATTGGCGAAGTAGTTGACGATGAAAAAAATTCGGTACAGTACAAAAACTAGTATGCCCAAAAGTCTCGTTGTTCTGATTTCTGGTCGTGGCAGTAATATGCAAACCATCCACAAGCGCACTCTGGATGGAACGATCAATGCAGAAATAAAAGCGGTACTAAGTAACAACCCAATTGCCGGTGGACTGGAGTATGCCCGAGAAAATGAGCTGGCAAGTCATGTTATTAATCACAAAGAATTTAATAACCGTGAGAGTTTCGATCAGCAACTAATTGACCAGATTGATGTGTATGAGCCTGATTACCTTATATTAGCTGGCTTTATGCGTATTCTCACACCGGGGTTTGTCGACCATTATCACGGTCGACTGATAAACATCCACCCTTCCCTGTTACCTCGACACCAGGGCCTTCATACCCATGCAAGAGCTATTGCAGCGGGTGATAGGGAGCATGGAGCGAGTGTTCATTTTGTGACTGCTGAGTTAGATGCTGGACCGGTGATTATGCAGGCAAAAGTCCTGATTGAAGCGCATCATACTGCCGAGACTCTTGAACAAGCGGTGTTGAAAATGGAACACCTGCTTTACCCTCAGGCGATTGCTTTACTGTGCAGCGACAGAATAAAACAACAACAAGACATTACTGTTTGTGATGGAGAACCTCTGGACACCCCATTGCTTTTAACCTGATTCAGGCGGACTGATGACTGATCAGCGCCTGATCAGTACTTAAAACCTCGGACCATAAGTGTGCTGTGACCGTTTTCTCTGCTGCTGTGGGGTCACTGTTCCAGGTGATTTGAAGCGCATCATTTTCATCATGCAGTTTGGCAAGCTTTGCCAATAAATCATACTTATAGCGATTGTAGGAAAATGTGTTAAGCCTGCCGACAATTTCATTCAAACGCTGTATTCGCCACGGTTCGGAATTTGCATTAGCTGCACTGAGTTTTGGTATTTTAATCGCACAAACTGACTGGGCTTCTCTCATTAATTTTAACTCCTCTATTAACCTCATCCTTGCAACAAATGCTACTCTCTTTAATCGACATTCAAAATTCATAAGCTGTGCATCAAGCTTGAACAAATTGTGGATAACTTTGTTGCGAACAGAAAGTGTGAACTGGTTCAAACAATAATTATCAGAAACGAATCTTCTGGAGTATCCCGTAATTTGAGAGACAGACAGTTCGATGACAATCAATCCAGAAAACAGTATTGAATCACCAACGGTACAAAATTAAGTGAATACGGCCATTTTCTTCATAAAAAATGAACAATCTCGAATCAATTCAACTATCTGTAATCAAGTCTGTGGTAAATTCATCCCGCACAGAGTAATACGCGACAATAATAAAGAAACACATGCGCAATCAGTACACAAACAAGATTGAATTCTTTCATGAATGCTACAAGCTGGAATCACAGCGCAAGTATTTCTGGAACATCTATGCCGAGGCTGCAGAGCATCGGCACAAAACCAAAGTCGCCTACAATGCAGAACCTTCTGGTTTCAATGTCTCCTCAAAAAAATTACAACAGCTGGCAAAACTAAGCCAGTTTTATGAACGCGATAAAGCCGTCTATTTTTGTCGTTATTTCATTGTCACCAAGCACGAACAAACCACATTCGGCAAAGAATCCGAACGCCTGGTTTGCTGCCCGATACTGTATTACCCGGTTTCTTTTGTTGGCGATAAATGGGATGCGCTTAGCCGCTTTGTTCCAGACTATGAGTCACCACAGATCAATCCAGCTGCGATTGAAGTATTAAAAAGCCTGATTCCGGAAATGACACCGGAACTAAAAGAGATCTTGGATAGCAAAGAATCGTTTTATGACGCCGTCATGGAGCAAGTCGACTCGCTGCGTATGGTAAAAACCAAGGACAATGGCAAACAATCGAATCGCCAGTATAAATACAGCAAGCAAAGCTCGCTGGTGCCACGATTAAACGCTGCCTTGAAACAATCCGATATCGAATTATTTGCGATAGACATGATTTCTGAGCGCCTGGTGAAGTCATTTGTAGATGAGCATCCAGACGATTTGTTTTTATCCTGGGAAAGCTGGCTTTGTCTATGCGACAAACTCGAAGGTAGTGAAAGCGTCTTGTTTGAGCTAGACAAGATGCGTCAAAGCTATTCTACATCCAGCCCCTTGTCGCGCGTACTGAGCCTCGAGGACAAGGCAGAAAAGTCTGAAAACATCGGAAAATTATTTCGCGGCTCAACCAAGCCTTATCATGTACCTGCCATACTCAGCGACCAGCAACAACAAGCGCTGGATGCCTCCTGTACTGAAAAATTAAGTCTGGTACTCGGCCCTCCCGGTACCGGTAAAAGTTACACCATTGCCTGCATGGCACTCGCAGCCTATATGCGCGGTGAATCAGTCCTGATACTTTCACAAAATCATCACGCAGTGAACGTTGTCAGAAACAAGATGATTCGTGAATTCGGTATAGATAAAAGCCTGACTGTAGTGGGCAGTAAAAGCGGTGCTTCAAGTGACTTGGCCAAAGAGCTAGCCACCCCTATTACCGATAAAGTTGATGAGGAATCTCGCAAACAAAATGAAATTCTTAAAGAGATCGAGCTAGAACTGGAGCAAACGCTCAAAGAACTTGATCATCGAGAAAAGAATTTTCGTGCGCGTTGTGATTATGAGGCAGAGCGGGACATAGACCCGGATAGAGAGCAACATAAAGATCAGCCCAGCGGCAACTTTCTACAGCGAATTTTTAAACGCATCAGAGGAAAAGAAGTTGATAACAATCAACTCAAATATCTAACACAAGATCTGGAAAGAATTGAAGAGCTGGATAAAAAGGCGCATGACCTGATCGTTCAAAAAATGAACACTGTCAACAAGCTAACTAAAATCAAAGCTTATTCATTTGATAACAAAGAAATATCTACCAGCATTGATAACTTTCGTACGTCGCTGTTTCAACATTCTGCAAAAATGCAAAACCAGTACAACGCTGGCGTCAATTATGAAAAACTACTGGAAGTATTGCCAATCTGGTTTGCCCCGATCACCAATCTGAGCCACCTTCTCCCATTAACCAGTGAATTATTTGATCTGGTCATTATCGACGAAGCAAGCCAGTGCAATATTGCTGTTTCTGCACCCGCCCTGCATCGTGCCAAAAAAGTAGTCGTAGTCGGTGATCCAAAACAACTCAAACACATGTCGTTTGTTTCAAAAGAAAAACAACAGCAGCTCCATCAGGATATGGGGTTAATCGACTCAAAGTTATCCAGTAATTACCGAGACAACAGCCTGATTGACTATGTCCAAAGCGTGATCACGCATGGCCAGATTATTCAGCTCAATGAGCACTATCGCAGTCATCCTCAAATTATCAGCTTCAGCAACAATCATTTTTATAATGATGAACTGCACATCATGACGGAGAAGCCTGGTGATCAAAAAGATGCTATTGAATTAATCGAAACTGACGGCCGCCGCACCAATGGCACCAATATTGTTGAAGCGGCACGCATCGTTGAAGACTTGCGCACACTTATCAATGAACAAAAAGCAGTCCCGGGCCGGGAAGCTCACTCAGTAGGCATACTCTCATTTTTCAGCAAGCAAACCAAAATGCTGGAAAAGATGGTGTTTGATAAATTCACGATTAACGAAATTCGTAAACACGACGTTCGTATAGGCACACCTTTCAACTTTCAAGGTGAAGAACGGGATGTCATGTTTATTTCATGTTGCATTGACGAAAACACACCACTTAACTCTTACACCTATTTGAATCGTGACGATGTATTTAATGTTTCAATAACCCGTGCTAGAGACACTCAAAAAATCTACCTCTCGTGCGCACCTCAAAAAATAAAATCCAGCACCTTGTTGAAGAAGTACATTGAGTATTGTCTGGACTATAAGAAGAACAAACAATTCGAACAGAATAGAGCTAATACTCTTCATGATAAATTCCAGGAAGATGTGATTACCCACTTAAGAAAACTCGGTATTACGTGTTACAAGAACTATCGAATTGCCGGTAAGAGCCTGGATATAGTTGCGGTGTATGACAACAAATGTCTGGCAATAGATCTTGTGGGTTATCTAGGCGACTTGAGAGACGTGCTGCCATTAAAGCGCTTCAAGCTGCTCTATCGCGCCGGCCTGCCCTCTTTTTTATTGTCGTACACAGAGTGGACACAAGACACTCAAGTTATGAAAGAGATGATTATGGAGCGTCTCGACGTGACTGGTAGAACGGCTGAAGAAGAAAAAGCCTTTAAGGCCGCTTATAAGAAGATTAGTGATCAGGATGAGGATTTATTCAAAGAGTTATTTGATGTCTCATTAAGCAGAATAGGCAAGAAGTTCGCTCATCATGGCAAACCCAGAGGCTCTAGCCAGGCGTATTTACTAGCGAAAAAATATAAACAGTTTATTTCTGTACTGGATCAAAAGTTTGAAGAAAAGGAGCTCACCAATGAACGCTACCAACAAGCATTTCAACGTTTGATCCAGCAAAGCTTGAGCAACCTCGAACAAACTCTGGCAACACTGGATATTCTTAACAGCTTACTGGAACAAGAACGTGAATACGCTCGCCTGCCCGAAGAACATCAGTATGAAGGTATGCATGACGAGCGCATTGAGTTAATAGAAGAACAACAGTCTCATTTGCACGCATTGATGCTGGAAAATGAATCCGCTCTGCATCAAATGGATAAAACCACCATGCGCCTGAATCAATTACAAACCACCGTAAGCGGGGTCACTGATATTTCAGAGGCAGAGGAAATGCTCAAAGAAATGACTGAGCGTCTGGAAAAATATTCCAGCAAATGATGTAAAAGCCTTAGTGCTGCACAGCTCTGGCTACAAATTCAATAGGGTGATTAACAAGCGTAAAATCCGGCAAGAAAACATTGCCGTACGGTGGCGCTAAAACCATAACACCACCCACCGGCACAGTGCATTGTTCCTGCTCCTCCTTGGTAACTACCAGTTGCTTGATAGTACCTTTGGTCTGACCCTCTTCAATCAAGACCTGGTCACCCACTTGCATGTCACTACCATCCTTGTATTCATACATAAGCAAAATCACCTTGAATAGAGAAAAATAATATATCTGAAGATTTAATAACGACTTGGTAGAAACCAACATATCATCAACATGACCCAATATGACGTCTAAATATTGTGACTCAATTTTAGATGAAAAAAACCTTCATGAGAACAAATGCAAACAGACCTGCCATAATAGTTGCAAACATATGTTTGGTTAGCACCCCGATTATTACTGCAATAGCAGCGGCGATCAGATGCGCATTACTTAGACTAATATCCAATTCACCAGTACGATAAAATGATGCCTGGGCAATGATTACTGACAAAACCGCTATCGGTACAAATTCCAAAGCCCGTAATAGCAAAGGTGATAACTTGAGTTTATTAGCAAAAGCCATTGGTAGATAACGTGGTAAAAATGTTACTAACGC
>CALISW010000056.1 GCA_938041655.1 uncultured Thiotrichales bacterium
ACCGAAGGGTGTGCCCACTTTAATACCATTTCTGCTGCCACGGTCTATGGTTACTTTCTGTTGGTAGGGAGTCATATCTATGCCCAACAAGCGCCCGACAACAATGTCACGGTCGGCTTGTGGCGAGGATTGCAGCAGTTGAAGCAGGCGGGAGTTTTCGGCGACCAATGCTTCATATTTCAACAGTTGGCGGCGTAATTGCTGATTTTCTGTATACAGGTTCTGGTTTTCGGATTGAAGCTTACCTCTACTCTGATAGGACGAGGAAGTATCACTGATTAATCTGCCGGGGAAATCAATCGCTCTTTGTAACGGGTACACTGCGGTAGCGAGATAACCACGTACCGTTGCCATAAAGGGCAGGCGCAAATCCATAAACATTAGAATAAATGAGATAACCATAAGTGCGGCAAAGCGCGTTGCTTCGCCCTGGCCTGGTAGAAAGAGTGATTTTTTCATACCGTCAGATGATTATTTCCAACTAAAACTAGTCGGATGCCAGGAAAGAAGGGCCTTTTTGTTCAAGCATTTCCAGTACCCGGCCGCCGCCTCTGGCTACACAGGTCAGCGGGTCATCCGCAATAATGATCGGGATGCCAGTTTCTTCCATTAACAGGCGGTCGATATTGCGTAACAGTGCGCCGCCACCGGTCAGTACTATGCCGCGGTCAGCAACATCCGAAGCCAGTTCGGGCGGGGTGCGTTCCAGCGCTGTTTTAACCGCACTAACAATTCCGTAAAGAGATTCCTGCAAAGCCTCGAGCACTTCGTTACTATTAATGGTAAAGCTGCGTGGTACACCTTCGGAAAGATTTCGACCACGTACTTCTATCTCAAGTAGCTCTTTGCCCGGGTAGGCCGAACCAATTTTGTGTTTGATTTTTTCGGCGGTGGCTTCACCCACCAGGATGCCATAGTTGCGTCGTATGTAATTGATAATGGCTTCGTCAAAGCGGTCGCCACCAACACGAACTGAATCCGAGAAGACAATACCGTTGAGTGACATAACCGCAACCTCGGAGGTGCCACCACCAATATCCAATACCATCGAGCCACTCGCTTCATCAATCGGTATCCCCGCACCCAGTGCCGCGGCAATAGGCTCGTCGATCAAGTAAACCTTTCGCGCACCTGCGCCCATGGTCGATTCTTTAATCGCGCGCCGTTCTACCTCGGTAGCGCCGCAAGGAACACAGACCACTACGCGCGGGCTGAAAAAACTGCCCTTGTGTACTTTTTTGATAAAGGTCTGGATCATTTTTTCGGTGTGGGTGAAGTCTGCTACCACACCATCTTTCATCGGGCGGATCGCGACAATATTCTCAGGGGTACGACCCAGCATTTTCTTGGCTTCGTTGCCGACCGCTTCCACCTTTTGCGAGCCGGTCTTTGGGTCTCTACGAATAGCGACCACTGAAGGCTCGTTTAATACAATGCCTTTGTCGTTTACATATATAAGTGTATTGGCCGTGCCTAAGTCGATAGACAGGTCACTTGAAAACAGGCCCAATAGGGATTTAAACATTCAGTGAATCTCTTTATAAATTGATAGGTTAGCAGCCGCATATTATAGGCAAGCTGAGGTATCATACCAACTGGAATTTAATTTGTCTGATCCGATCGACACTCCTGAACATACAGGGACTTAGCGCGATTGGTGAATTATGTTATCTTCCTCTGCCTTAAGAAACCCGGTACGGAACCTGATATGTCTATCTCAGATGATGATGTGAAAAAAATAGCGCATTTGGCGCGTTTACATATTAGTGATGAGCAGGTGCCCGGGTATGCCAATAATCTCTCCAGTATTTTCGAGCTGGTGGAGCAAATGCAGTCTGTAGATACCGAGGGTGTAGAACCCATGGCTCATCCACTGGATATAGTCCAGCGCCTGAGGGTTGATGAGGTTGGCGAAACAGACCAGCGTGACAAATATCAAGCTATTGCGCCGCAAACTGAAGCGGGTTTATATCTAGTGCCTAAAGTCATCGAGTGAAATAACAGACTATGCTGCATAATAAATCCATTACTGAACTTAGTGCTGGTCTGGCTGCAGGCGAGTACAGTAGCGCCGAGCTAACCAAGCAATATTTACAACGTATCGATCAGCATGCTGATTTAAATTGTTACATCACGGTTGATCAAGAAGGTGCACTGCATCAAGCTGCCGAGGCAGATAAGCTGATCGCTTCAGGTGGTGCCGGTCCATTGACGGGTGTGCCGTTAGCGCATAAGGATATTTTTCTTACTGAAGGTCTTCGAACAACGTGCGGTTCACGCATGTTGGAAAATTTTATCGCACCCTACGATGCCACTGTTGTCACCAACATAAAGCAGGCGGGTATGGTGACGCTAGGCAAAGCCAATATGGATGAGTTCGCAATGGGCTCTTCCAATGAAAACTCCTACTTTGGCAGTGTACTCAATCCGTGGAACATTAAAATGGTGCCAGGCGGTTCTTCCGGTGGCTCTGCCGCAGCTGTTGCCGCAGGGCTTGCGCCTATTGCAACGGCCACCGATACCGGTGGTTCAATTCGACAACCGGCGGCGCTTTGTGGTCTAACCGGCATGAAGCCAACTTATGGTCGGGTTTCACGCTGGGGCATGGTTGCGTTTGCATCTAGCCTGGATCAGGCCGGCCCAATGGCACAAAGCGCAGAGGACTGTGCGCTGCTAATGAATACAATTTCAGGCTTTGATGCAAAAGACTCTACCTGCATGGATCGCCCTGTTGATGATTATCATGCCAACCTGAATGATTCACTCGAAGGGTTACGTGTCGGTTTGCCGCGTGAATACTTTAGTGATGAACTTGATCCTGCCATGCGCAAAGTGGTCGATGATGCCTTAAAAGTTTATGAGGGTTTGGGAGCGCAGCTGATAGAGATCGATTTGCCGAACACGCATCTTTCGATTCCGGTGTATTACATTGTTGCGCCGGCAGAATGCTCATCCAATTTATCCCGGTTTGATGGCGTGCGTTATGGCTATCGCTGTGATGATCCCAAAGATCTGGATGATTTGTACAGTCGTTCGCGCGGTGAAGGGTTTGGCGCAGAGGTCACGCGCAGGATCATGATCGGTACCTATGCATTGTCATCAGGTTACTACGATGCCTATTACTTGAAGGCGCAGCAGTTACGGCGTTTGATCAAAGAAGATTTTGAAAAAGCCTTTGAGCAAGTGGATGTAATCATGGGTCCAACCTCGCCAGATGTTGCGTTTCCGATCGGGGCCAAAGCCGATGACCCAGTTGATATGTATCTTTCAGACATTTATACCATCTCAGCCAATCTTGCGGGTTTGCCAGCAATGTCTCTCCCGGTAGAGCAGGTCAATCAACTTCCTGCTGGCTTACAGTTAATTGGCAATTATTGGAGTGAGGCGCGCATGCTCAATATTGCGCATCAATTCCAGCAGAAAACTGCGTGGCATCAGCAGAAACCAGTCGGGTTTTTTGAGGGTGGATCATGAGCTGGGAAACTGTCATCGGTTTGGAGATACACGCTCAGCTAGCCACTCAGAGCAAGATTTTCTCAGCCTCATCTACCGCTTATGGTGCCGAACCGAACAAGCAGGCTAGCGTTATTGATCTGGGTATGCCGGGCGTGTTGCCGGTACTCAATGAAAAAGCCGTGGCCATGGCGGTCAAGTTCGGTTTGGCAATTGACGCCGAGATTGCCCCGCGCTCGGTCTTTGCCCGCAAGAATTATTTTTACCCTGATTTGCCCAAGGGTTATCAGATCTCTCAGTTTGAATTACCGATTGTTGGTTTGGGAAAGCTGGAGATAGAACTGGAAAGTGGCGACACTAAAGTGATTGGCGTCACCCGCGCACACCTTGAAGAAGATGCCGGTAAATCGTTACACGAAGACTTTGATGGTATGACCGGAATTGATTTGAATCGAGCCGGTACGCCGTTGCTGGAAATCGTCTCGGAACCCGAAATGGCAAACGCGAAAGAAGCGGTTGCCTATATGAAAAAAATTCACTCACTGGTCAAGTATCTGGGTATTTGTGACGGCAATATGCAAGAAGGCTCATTTCGTTGTGATGCCAATGTTTCAGTCAGGCCAAAGGGGCAAGAAGAATTTGGTACGCGCGCCGAGATTAAAAACATTAACTCGTTTCGTTTTGTAGAGCGTGCCATCAATCATGAGGTGAATCGTCAGATTGATTTGATTGAGGACGGCGGCACCGTGGTTCAGGAAACACGTTTATATGATCCTGATCGTGATGAAACGCGCTCGATGCGAAGCAAGGAAGAGGCCAACGACTATCGTTACTTCCCGGACCCGGATTTGTTGCCGGTAGAAATCACACAGGATTTTCTGAGTCAGATGCGGCAAAAGCTACCTGAACTACCCGAACAAAAGAAGCAACGTTTTATCGAACAATACAGTTTGAGTGACTACGATGCCTCAGCCTTGACCAGCAATCGTGCGACCGCCGAGTATTTTGAGGAAGCGATTAAGCTAGAGAGTACCGATCCCAAACTTACGGCTAATTGGGTGATGGGCGAGCTAAGTGCGGCCTTGAATGAACATAATCTGGACATAGAAGCGTCACCGGTATCAGCTGAATTATTTGCAACGCTGGTTAAGCGCATTGAAGACCAAACCGTATCGGGTAAATTGGCCAAAGAAGTGTTTGAGTTCATGTGGCAAGGTGAAGGCGATGCCGACACTATCATTGAAAAAAGAGGGCTCAAGCAAATCACCGATACTGGAGCTCTTGAAGAGGTTATTTCGACTATTTTAAAAGAGAATCCCGATCAGGTAGAGCAGTTCAAAGCGGGCAACGACAAAATCATTGGTTTCTTTGTCGGCAAGGTGATGCAACAGACCAAGGGCAAAGCTAACCCGGTACAAGTGAATGAACTGCTGCAAAAATTACTGCAAGCCTGAGTAGTGAGTAATTTAAGGCATCGTTTCCTGTTTAGTCAGGGAAATATTCGCGGTATCTGGCTTAACCTGGATACAGCCTATCAAGAACTTGTTTCTCAAAGTGACTACCCTGAAATTATTCAGACAGTACTCGGCGATGCCTGCGTCGCCAGTTGTTTGTTGGCGGCAACCATTAAATCGGAAGGGTCTTTAACCATGCAACTGCAAGGTAGCGGCAACCTCAACTTGATGGTGATGCAAACGCTCGCTGATGGCAGTGTCAGAGGTATGGCAAACTGGTCCGGGGATGCTCAATTATCTGAGCAGCAATTGTTTGGTGAGCAGGGCAAACTGGTAATCACACTCGATCCCGGTAATGGTAAGAAACGTTATCAAGGTATAACCGAACTGGTAGATGATTCATTGTTGGCGACCCTGGAAAACTATCTCACACGCTCTGAACAACTACCGACCCGATTGTGGTTAGCGAATAGACCAGGTAAAAAAGCAGCAGGGTTACTGTTGCAGCAATTGCCTGATGCCGATCCTGAATACTGGCAGCATTTAACTATCCTGGCGGACACGATAAGTACTGAAGAATTGCTGGATTTGAGTGCAGAAGAAACTCTGACACGCTTATTCCATCAGGAATCACTGGAATTGTTTCCTGCTGAGAAAATGCGCTTTAACTGCAGTTGTTCCAATCAAAAAGTCGTGGATATGGTTCTTGGCATGGGTCAAGCGGAAGCAGAATCGGTGCTACACGAGCAAAGTGATTTTGAGGTCACATGTGAATTCTGTTCCCGAACTTATAGATACGATCAGGTAGACCTCGAATCCATCTTCAAAACCGGCAAATTGGCGAAATTGGATGACAATATCCACTGATTTGTAGGATTCAGGGACTATTTTAGTACTAAATTCAAGTCAATTTAGACTTTTAGTATGACGCCATGATGCTATCATTCTCATTCTAGTGCTAGACGCATAAAATTTTATTAGGAGTTGTACAGATGAAAGGTTTAATTACAGCAATAATTGTTATTGTTTTAGCTATTCTGGGTTATAACCTGCTAACAGGGAAAGATGTTGGTGGTGTAGCCGGAGCTGTTAAAGACACTGCATCAGGTGCTGCTGACGTCACTAAAGATGCTGCCGGTGCAGTAGCTGACGGTGCAGGTTCTGTAGCTGAAGGTGCAGGTAACGTAGTTGGTGGTGCAGTAGATATGGCTAAAGATGCCGGTTCAGCAGTTGCCGAAGGTACTGGCAACGTTGTCGGTGGTGCAGTAGACATGGCTAAAGATGCAGGCTCAGCGGTTGCTGATGGCGCTGCTGCTGCTGTTGATGCTACTGGTGATGCTGCAAGCGCAGTTGCCGAAGGTACTGGCAACGTCGTCGGTGGTGCAGTAGATATGGCTAAAGATGCTGGTTCAGCGGTTGCCGAGGGTACTGGCACTGTCGTTGATGGTGCGGTTGACATGGCTAAAGATGCGGGTTCAGCAGTTGCTGAAGGCGCTGGTGACATGGCTGATGGTGCTATGGACATGGCTAAAGATGCTGTTACACCTGATGTTTCAGAAGTAGTAGAAGAAGTTGCTGCTGAAGGTGTTATCCCGGCTGATGATACTCCTTAATTTTTAATTAGGAATCAAAGCTAACAACCGGCACTGCCTTGGCAGTGCCGGTTTTTTTATGGGTGCTGATTAATGTTTTGCAAGTTCAATGGCTAAATCTAGTGCAGCAATGAGGCTGTTGTTATCTGCCTTGCCGGTTCCGGCTAAATCCAGAGCGGTACCATGATCTACCGAGGTGCGAATGATAGGTAACCCGAGTGTCAGGTTAATAGACTCACCAAAACCGGCATATTTCAGAACCGGTAAACCTTGGTCGTGATACATGGCTAATACTGCATCATGACAGGATAGGTATTTATCGGTAAATAGCGTGTCAGCTGGTAATGGACCGGTGATTGATATACCGGTCTTTCTAAGTTTTTCCAGAACAGGGGTGATGATCTCAATTTCTTCAGATCCCATATGTCCGTTTTCTCCAGCATGAGGATTTAACCCACAGACCAGAATTTTTGGCTCAGAAATCTTGAATTTTTCTTTCAGGTCCTGATGCAAGATCAGTAGTGTTTTTTCCAGCAACTCGGGCGTGATAGCGTTACTGACATCTTTCAAGGGTAAATGTGTAGTTACCAGCGCGACTCGAAATGAAGGATTGCACAGCATCATTACCGGTAACTCTACGCCGCATTTTGCGCTCAGATATTCTGTGTGCCCGCTAAAGGGTATGCCGGCATCGTTGATGATGCCTTTATGTAAGGGGGCGGTCACCATGGCAGCTACTTGTTGTTGCTGGCAGAGGCTGATGGCAGTGTCGAGCGTCTGCAATACATAACTGGAGTTCTTTGAAGTTAACTTGCCAGCTACTGCAGTATCGATAAGATCTACCGGGGAAACTACCAGATGCCCGGCAGGCGAGGGCATGGCAGCCGAGTCTGGGTTGTAGTCACTCAGTGTGAGTGGCAGTTGTAATTGTTCGGCGCGTTGATTTAACAAATCAGGCGATGCCACAACCACCAGCTCGACCTCTTGCTCTTGTTGAGCCAGTTGGATGACTATATCGGGGCCTATACCTGCAGGTTCTCCCGGTGTTACGGCAATACGTTGAATGGTGTTAGTACTAACTTTCCGAGCCTTTGAATTCATCGTAGTAGTATTCAATAAAGGCTTCGTCCTTCAATCTGCGCAACCACAGCAGTTCTTGCTCATCCTGTTTTTGTTTAAACAAAATATTACGCGCCTGGGTTTTTAGAGATTGATCAGACACGGGAGCAATTCTTCGTTCCAGCAATTGAATAATATGTACTCCGAATTGGGAAAGAAATGGCTGACTGATCTCGCCTTCCTTCAGATCTTTCATGGCGGCTTCGAACTCGGCGACAAAAGTGCCTGGATCAGCCCAGCCCAGGTTACCGCCTTTTGGGGCACTACCCGGGTCCATTGAATGCTCTGTCGCCAGCGCTTCAAATTCTTCGCCGGCAAGTACGCGGTTTCGCAATGTGATCAGCTCGCGATAGGCATCTTCGTTACTGTCACGTCTGATTAGAATATGACGAGCATTGGTTTGTGTCACATTCGGTTTGTTGGTTTGTTTGAGATCGTTGACTTTGAGGATGTGAAAACCGCTGGCACTGCGAATGAGCTCACTGACATCGCCAGCAGTCATATTCTCCATCACGTCAGCGAAAATAGTAGGTACCTGATTAAGATCACGCCAACCAAGGTCACCACCTTTCAGCGCCAGTTGCCCATCTGATGATTTAACCGCCAGGGTGCCAAAGTCTTCTCCTGCTCTTGCAGTATTGACCAGACCTTGGGCTTTGGCTTGTGCAATTTCAATTTGCCCCGGAGTCGCTGCGGGCGGAATGGCCACTAGAATATGAGAGAGCAGGTAACTATTACGCTCGTCTTTTCCTAGCTGGCGCTTGATGAATTCGTCTACTTCGTTTTCGCTGACATTTATTTGCCGGTCAATTTCACGTTCTCGAACTTGTGAGAGTGTCATTTGGTCTCGAATATCATCGCGGAACGTTTCATAGTCCAGTCCTTCGGTAATCAAGGCGCTTCTAAACTGGGCTAGATCAAGATTATTGTCACTCGCAATTCTTTGAATACTTCTATTTAGAGTACCGTCATCAATACGAATGCCCATGCGTGAAGCGCGATTTAGCTGAAGTTTTTTTAGAACGACGCGATCCATTACCTGACGCAGAAAAGCTTTCTGTTCCGGGACTGGCGTATTTCTGGCTTTTAGTTCGCGCTGGATTTGGGAGCCTTCTCTGAGTAATTCGGTCTGGGTGATGATCTCACCGTCAGCAACCGCAATGACGCGATCGATCCACTCAGTCTCGGCAAGACTTGCTGTCGAGTAAAAGCTCAGTGATATGATCAATGCGATAGTTTTATTCAAATGTTTCATAACCTGTAATTTCCTTCTGTAGAATCTCGGATCCTTTGCCAATGGATGCCAGACCCTTAAATAATAACTGCAAATAAAATGTATTTTCAAAATCCGTGCCGGTATCGTTGATATGACGTTCAGCCACGGCACGTATTTTCCAACAACAACTGTCATATTCTAACCCGACCAGCGCTTCGATGCTGCTACTGTCGCTATGAGAATACAGCCATCTTCCAAGACCGACCCAATTATCTTTAATCGGCCAGGCAGCTGATATACCGGTTTGTTCGAGCTCATTGCGTCTGTAAATGTGCTCAAGGTTGAATAATTGATCAGCTCGCCCATTGTAATTAACGCTGGTTTTGAACACCTCGGTATCGCTCAAACTACTATCAATTGATAATGATGAGCGTAACGACCAATACGCATCTGGCTTGTAAATCACGTCTGCTACAAAACCTGATCTCGCTTCCGGGTTAACGCTAGCGCTGTTGAGAGTCACCTCAGGATCGTTAAAGTATAAGGTTTGACCAATACTGGCGCTCAAGGTTTCATATGATTTGTCTTCTTCTTGCACCCGTGTGGTTAGCGCAATACTGACCTGGTTGGCATCGCCAATGCGGTCAAAGCCGGTATATCTGTTTTCACGAAACAGGGTGTTAAAGCCGAACGGAGGTTCGGTCGTGTCAAATAAGGGAATGCCGGATTGGTCGCGATTCGGCGCATATAAATAATAAATCCGTGGTTCCAGAGTTTGTAAGGCGCCCTCACTGGTAGTGCGCTCAAAAAACAAGCCGCTATCCAGACTGAAAATCGGTACCGAACGGCTAAAGCTGCCGACATCAGTTTCATACTGGCTCATGTGCCAGCTAAAACTAGGACGTACGAAGCCGCTGATGTTGCTGTAGTTATAACTGAGGTTGGGTCGTATATGTAAACGCTCACCTTCAGTTCTTTGTGGATGTGTGAATTGGCTGTATTCGCCTGTGACGCTCACATTCAGGCGATGATTTTGTTGCGGAAATTTTCGCCGATACGTCATGCGGGGTAACAAATGGTAAGGGCGATTGGCGTTGGTGATATTGGGGTCTACCGCTTGATAGCCTTTGGTCGTTAGCGCAAAGTTGGTGTATAGATCTCTATAGCGTAATTCTGCGCTGCGAGACAGGAAAGAAGTACTGACGAAGCCCAGGTCGTTTCCAAAGTCTTCAATGTAATCATCATCGGATACCGCACTGCCAACAATTGCAGTTGACCAATTAGCCATTGGCTTGCTGTAGTGTTCGATGGAATAGAGATAACGGTCTCTATTGACTTGTCTGTCATCAGGTAAATAATTGACTTGAAAAATACCCTGATGTTTTTGCTCAAGATACCGAAACTGATTTTCAAGCATCAATCCGCGCTTGGTCATTATATGTGGAGTGAGGGTCGCATCCATTTGCGGCGCAATGTTCCAGTAAAACGGGAGTGCAACTTCCAGTCCCAAAATACTGTCTTGTCCCATGCTCGGAAACAGGAAGCCTGTTTTGCGCTGGTCGCTAATAGGGAACGAGACTCCCGGAGTGTAAATCAGAGGTACGCCCATAAAGCTGAAGCTTGCATTTTTGGCGCTGCCAAAACCGGTGTCCTGATTCAGTACTAATTCTTCGGCTTTAATTTGCCAGGCCGGGTTGTCACCCGGACAAGTAGAATAGGTGGCTTGATCAAGTGTGGCGACGTTACCGGTGCGGCTTACGCGTGATGCATTTCCACTCGCATTGATATTTGCAAGGCTGTACTCAACGTCATTGAAGACACTTTCGTCAGTTTCATTTTGCATATTGCCCTGGCCAGCAGTAACAAAAAGATCCTGATCCTGAGCCGATATATTTCCAATTACTTTTATGCGGCGAGGGTTTTCATAGATATGTACTTCGTTGGCGCGTACTTCACGATCGGGCTGTCGCAAAATCACATTGCCTTTAAAGATTAACTCAACACCTTGTGTACCGGTGACCGTATCAGCCTCAATTGTCGTTTCGCCATTTAGAGGGATTTGATCGCTGGCAGAATAGCTGAATGGTTTTTGTACCAAACAAGCGTCCTTGAATACGTTTTCTGCGTGCACAATTGTGAAGAATTGTGCAACGAGAAACAGCTGCAGCAGTATCAGTTTGGTTTTCACGGGTGGACGGGTTAGTTGAACAGTCGAAAGATGGCTGATTATAGTCCTAGATAGCCATAATAACCAACTAGATGGCTTTTTCGTCACATTGAATTACAGCCTAGAAACTACTGATTCTATTGGGAAATTTGGTTAAGATTGCACTTGCAGTCAGACCCGAGTAGTAATTGTGGCCTCCCAAGCCTTATTAATTAAAGACATTCACATGGAAGCGAAAATATTTTCGCGCAGACTCCTGCTCGGGGTCTTTTTAGTGCTTGGATTATCAGCCCTGTTAACAGGGCGACTGGCGTGGCTGCAAATCCTTGATTTTGATCACTATTCTGATCTGGCGCTACAAAATCGCGTAAAAATTTCGCCGCTAGCTCCATCCAGAGGCTTGATCTACGATCGCAATGGTGTCTTGTTGGCTGAGAATATACCTAGCTATAACCTTGAGATAACTCCGGAGGAGATTTCCGATATGCAGGGCTTGCTCAAGAGCCTGCAACAATTGCTGTCTCTGGAAGAAAGCGATCTCAATCGCTTTCGTAAGCAGGTGGCCAGATCGCCGGCTTTTGAATCAATCCCTTTATTGACAAATTTATCGGATCATCAGTTGGCACTGTTTGAGGTCTCCAGACACATCTACCCGGGGGTAGAAGTGCTGGCCACGTTACAACGACATTATCCGGAAAAAGAGTTATTTGCACATTTGCTCGGCTATGTTGGCAGGATCAATGAGGCGGAATTAGCGAAAATTGATCCGATTAATTATCGCGGCACGACCCACATCGGAAAACTCGGCATAGAGCAGCAATACGAGTCGTTATTGCATGGCCAAAGTGGTTTGCAGAGTCGTGAAGTAAATTCACACGGCCGGCCGATACGGGTGCTGGATGAAGATCGTCCAACCGAGGGTGATAGTATCGTCTTGACCCTGGATCGAGACTTGCAACAAATTGCTTACGATGCGCTTGAAAATGAGTCTGGTGCCATTGTCGCTATGGACCCCACCAGTGGCGAAGTGTTAGCAATGGTCAGCCGACCTTCCTATGATCCAAATTTGTTCGTGCATGGTATTTCAACCAAGGATTACAGCGCTTTGACCAGTAATGTTGAAACGCCGCTGATCAATCGGGCTATCCGGGGCCAATATCCTCCGGGTTCAACCATTAAGCCACTGACGGCATTGGCCGGATTGGAAAATAATACTATTGACCCGGTGACTAAATATTTCGCTCGGCCTTTTTATCAAATCAAAGGTCAGGAAAGAAAGTACCGTGACTGGAAGCGCAGCGGGCATGGCTGGGTCAATGTGGTTGATGCGTTAGCGGTTTCTTCAGACGTGTATTTTTATGATATGTCACACCGTCTGGGTATCGATAAAATGGCTGAAATGTATGCCCAGTTTGGCATGGGATCAATCACAGGAATTGACCTGCCGGGCGAAAAGCAAGGCATTTTGCCTTCCAGGCAGTGGAAGAAAAAACGCCAAAATATTGCCTGGTATCCGGGTGAGACCTTGATTGTCGGTATAGGGCAGGGTTATATGTTAACCACGCCATTACAATTGGCAAACTTTACTTCATGTATTGCGATGCGAGGTGCTTGTCGTGAACCGCACTTGCTCAAAACGCAACTCAGCAAGGAATCTGGTAAACAGGATTTAACCACTGAAGGTTGGCAGATAGAACTCAACAATGAACGTAACTGGGATTACATCATTGAAGGTATGGTCAATGTAATGCATGCACCCAATGGTACAGCGCGTCGGTCAGCAGCTGACGCTGAATACAAAATTGCGGGTAAAACGGGTACCGCTCAGGTATTTAGCCTGGCAGAGGATGAGCGTTACAACGCAGATGAACTAGCCCGGGATTTACACGATCATGCCTTGTTTGTGGCTTTTGCTCCTGCAGAAAACCCGCAAATAGCGATCTCTGTCATAGTGGAACATGGTGGAGGTGGCAGTACAGCAGCTGCTCCGGTCGCGCGTAAAGTGCTTGATGCCTGGTTGGTCAGAAAAGACACCAAGCCAGATGGTTGAGCTTAGCGGTGAGCGCAGGAGTCGGCTTTCCTTACGGCTCGATCCGATACTTTTGTTAGGCATCTTGCTATTGGGCTGTCTTGGTATGGTTGTTTTGTACAGCGCTTCTGGTCAGGATCTTGGTATTGTCTACAAGCAGGCAGTTCGAATTGGTGTGGGTTTGTTTGTGATGACGCTGATAGCCCAGACACCAGTGCACTGGTTTCGCGAGACGGCTTGGTGGCTGTATTTAATTGCCTTGATTATGTTGGTGTTGGTTCTGATAGTTGGTGATATCGGTAAAGGTGCGCAACGTTGGCTGGTGATTGGACCGATCAGGTTTCAACCCTCCGAATTAATGAAGTTGGCGATGCCAATGGCGATTGCTGCCTGGTTTGCGAGTCGACAACTGCCTCCGAATACAATTGAGTCGTTGATTGCTCTGGTATTGGTTTTGGTGCCGATGTTTCTGATTGTCAGGCAACCCGATCTGGGTACGGCGTTATTGGTTGGGTCTTCAGGGGCTATCGTGATTTTCTTTGCCGGCATAGGATGGCGCTTGTTATTGGTGTTACTCACAGCGGTCGCGGCTGGTGTGCCCGTATTGTGGCACTTCATGCATGATTACCAGCGACGACGGGTGATGACATTTTTAAATCCTGAAAATGATCCACTTGGTGCCGGTTATCACATAATTCAGTCAAAAATAGCGCTTGGATCTGGCGGAATTGATGGCAAAGGCTGGTTGAATGGCAGTCAATCAAGTTTGCAGTTTATACCTGAACGAACTACAGATTTTGTGTTCTCAGTATATGCAGAGGAGTTTGGATTTATCGGGGTGGCGGTTTTAGTGTTGCTCTATCTATCGGTGGTGTTGCGTGGTTTTTATCTCGCCTATACTGCACAGGACACGTTCGCGCGCTTGTTAGGTGCAAGCCTGGGGATGATATTTTTTGTCTACTTTTTTGTGAATGTTGGAATGGTCTCTGGATTGCTACCAGTAGTAGGTGTGCCGTTACCTCTGGTGAGTTATGGTGGTACTTCGATGGTGACACTAATGGCAGCTTTCGGAATGTTAATGGCAATTGGTACTGAAAAAAGGTTAATGCCCCAATGAAAAATTTTAATATCTTGCTGGTTTTGATGCTGCTGCTTACCTCGAACGCATACGCGCAATCGAGTGGTGTGATTGAACGTGGTCCGTATGCCAAACGCCCTGACGTGGTCGCTTTTTTACAGCGAGTTTCTGCTAATCACGATATACCCTACAGTGAGTTACAGGGAGTGCTAGCACAAGGTAAGAAACTTGATCGTGTGATTGAGTTAATGAACAAGCCTGCTGAGGGTAAGCCCTGGCACGAATACCGGAAAATATTTGTCACTAAAGAAAGAATCAACAAAGGCGTTGAATTTTGGCAGCGCCATCAGCCGATCCTGGATCAAGCAGAAGCGGTCTATGGTGTGCCACCTGAAATCATTGTCGCAATTATAGGCGTCGAGACATACTATGGCACCCGCATGGGCACCTTCCCTGTTCTCGATACATTAATGACACTGGGTTTTGATTACCCCAAGCGTAGCGCTTTCTTTTTGCGTGAGCTCGAACAGTATCTATTGCTGATGCGTACTGAGAATCTGGATGCTTTTGAGTTGGTCGGATCCTATGCCGGTGCAATGGGCATGGGTCAGTTCATCTCCAGTAGTTACCAGCGTTATGCAGTCGATTTTGATGGTAACGGCGTTCGAGACTTATGGACCAGCTTTGATGATGGTATTGGTAGTGTCGGTAATTACTTTGCCGCTCATGGCTGGCAATCCGGGGCCCCCGTGGTAGATAAGGCTACTGTTAAGGGTAAATCCTATAAGAAGCTTGATGCCGATAAGCTCAAGCCAAAATACAAACATGCCCAGATCAAATCCCAGGGCGTCAAGGTGCTGGGTACTGTGACTGAGAACGAGCCTCTGAGTTTCCATATTCTGGAAGGCAAAAAAGCTCCGGAGTATTGGGTTGGGCATCAGAACTTTTATGTCATAACACGTTATAATCACAGTGAAAAATATGCCATGGCTGTCTATCAGCTAGCGCAGGAAATACTCACAGCCAGAAACGCTATCAAGGAATGATAATGGTAAAATTGTTGCACGCCAGCCTGATTATTACAGCGCTGGTGTCTCTGTATTCCTGCACGCAAACCCAGAGTCGATCAGTTCCCGTTCTCACCCCCGAGCAGGTTGCTCGAGTTCCCAGCCCGATTCCTCGTGACGAACCTAGAAGCAGGTACGGCAATCCAGCAAACTATGAAGTATTTGGAGTGGATTATCAGGTCATGGATTCTGCGCGTGGTTATCAAGAGCAGGGAAAGGCATCATGGTACGGGCCGGGTTTTCACGGTAAGTTGACCTCCACTCGAGAAAAATACGATATGTACGCCATGACAGCGGCACACAAGTCATTGCCTTTACCTTGTTATGTCGAAGTAACCAATTTGTTGAATGGTCGCCAGATAGTGGTGCGTGTCAATGACCGTGGTCCGTTTGTAGAAGGTAGAATTATTGATTTGTCTTATGTGGCTGCTCAGAAGCTGGATATGGTTGAAGCGGGTACCGCTCCTGTACGTGTGCGAGCGCTGACCTCGCCGAATCGACAAGTACTCAACTATGAAAAACTGCAAGGTGATCCGGGCTTGGCGAAGGGCGCAATACATATGGAGCAGCGTGTGCCGCAAAATGTGGCGGCTGTGTCTGAGAGTAGTGTGGTCGAAACCCCGGCTGTTTATCAAGCCCCGAAAGCAGTTTATTATCTACAAATAGGCGCTTTTTCTGAGGCAAATAATGCTTACGCATTGCAAGCCAAATTAAGTCAGCAAAGCAGTGATTCAGTCATCGTACTAGCAGACGAGTATGGCGCTTTACATCGGGTCCAGATTGGACCCTTGATTAATGAAGTAGCTGCACAACGGCTGCAGCAAAAGTATATCAACTTGGGTTATCAACGGCCTAAAATAATCAGAGGTGATTAAATCTTGAGATCTCAAATGCAACGCTATTTTTTCTTTGCTATATGTCTAGCCGCATTTCCTTCAATGGTACTTGCACAGGCTTCACGGGCACCGGATCTGGAGGCCAAGAGTTACATTTTGGCTGATTTCGATAGCGGACAGATTATCGTGCAAAAAAATCCGGATAAGAAAATCGAGCCGGCCAGCATTACCAAGATGATGTCTGCTTACATTATCTATGAAGCATTGGCTGAAGGTGCTATTGCTAAATCAGACCAGGTTACGATCAGTGAGAAGGCCTGGAAGATGGGCGGTTCCAAGATGTTTATTGAGGTCGGCAAACAGATTTCAGTAGATGATTTATTGAAGGGCATGATCATTCAATCCGGAAATGATGCGACAGTTGCTTTGGCTGAACATGTTGCCGGGTCCGAAGCCTATTTTGTGGATTTGATGAATCGTAAAGCTGCTGAATTGGGTATGACAAATTCAATGTTTCAAAATACAACCGGTTGGCCGGCTGACGATCATTATATGAGTACCCGCGATATGTTTATACTCTCGCGTGCCATGATCAAAACCTACCCCAAAGAGTACGAGCTCTATAAGGTTAAAGATTTTACTTTCAACAATATCCCCCAATCCAATCGCAATAAATTGCTGTGGCGTGATGAAACAGTCGACGGTATCAAGACCGGTCATACTGAGGCCGCGGGCTATTGTTTGGTCGCCTCAGCGTTGCGTGATGATATGCGGTTGATTTCTGTCGTAGTTGGTGCGGATAGTGACAAAGATCGCAGTTCACAAACCCAGTCGTTGTTGAACTACGGTTATCGCTTTTTTGAAACCAGGCGTCTATATGCCGCCAATGAATCGATTGCTGATTTGCGAGTGTGGAAAGGTGTTGTTGATCAAGTGGGTGTTGGCCTTACTAAAGATCTGTATCTGACTTTTCCGCGTGGACAATACGATCAATTAACGGCAGCAGCGGATAGACCTGATTCGGTAGTGGCGCCGCTGAGTCAATATCAGACTATGGGAAAATTGAGTATACGACTGCAAGACCGGTTATTGTTTGAAGATGATTTATACATATTATCGGGTGTAGAGCAGGCTGGTTTTTTCAAGCGTTTGAGCGACAGTGTTAAAAGTATTTTTGATTAAGTCCTGTGACAGAAGAACAAGAAACACTACTTGAGTTTCCATGCTCATTTCCCATCAAAGTTATGGGTGAAGATCAGCCGGAATTGCACTCGCTGGTTGAGCAGGTAATCCAGAAGTACGCGCCTGAAACCAAAGCGAGTGCTTATCGGCAGTCGGCCAGCAAGACCGGGAAGTTTGTCAGTATCACCGTGACTATTCATGCGACCAGCAAGCAACAAATTGATGATATTTACCGAGCCTGTACTGCCTCACCTCTAACGCGTTATGTCCTCTAGCAACATAATTGTTCGCAACCTGGGTTTGGTTGACTACATGGAAACCTGGCAGGCAATGAAAGACTTTACCAAGACTCGTGATTCTGATACGCCTGACGAGTTGTGGTTATTGGAGCATCACCCGGTTTTTACCCAGGGACAGGCGGGCAAAACGGAGCATTTACTCAACCCTGGTTCTATACCTGTGGTACAAACTGATCGAGGTGGGCAGGTAACCTACCATGGCCCGGGGCAGTTGGTTGTCTATTGTTTACTGGATTTGAAAAGGCTGGGTCTGTGCATTCGAGACCTGGTGACCTTGCTGGAAACGACGGTGATCGAATTTCTGGCAGAACATAATATAGACGCTAAAGCACGAGCCGATGCGCCCGGTGTCTACATCGATAATGCTAAAATCGCTTCGGTAGGTTTACGAGTGAGTCGAGGTTGTACCTACCATGGTCTCAGCTTTAATCTGGATATGGATCTGGAGCCATTTGCCAGAATTAATCCCTGTGGATTGGTTGGTATAAATGTCACTCAGTTATCTGCATATAATGCTCTAGAAAATGTCACGCCAATAAATGATAAGCTTGTCGTTACTATTAAGAAAAAAGTTGATACTCTTCTGTCACGATAATTGGATATAAGCCTATGCAAACAAGAAGGTCACTACTGCTATCATTTGTCGCTCTAATAGCGCCCGCAGTGAAATTTTCGGTTAAGCAAAATTTACCCATGAGCTCTTTGAAAAACTCAGGTTATATAGTGATTGATGGCTGGGTATTAAAAAAAACAGATATTGATATCGCATGATTTTTGACTTTAACACTACGGATGAATTTCCTGCCCTAACATATGAGTTCTCAATTGTTGGTGCTGGTGTCGCCGGAATCACCATTGCAAGAAAACTGTCAGAAGCTGGAAAAAAAGTAGCGTTGATTGAGGCCGGTGGTCGAGAATACGATGTGGCTTCATCCAAATACTTTTCTGCGGAATCGAGTAGGGATGATTATAGTGTATGGGTGAACTCTTGCAGGCAGAGATTTTTTGGTGGGACTTCAAACCATTGGTCAGGTCGATGCAGACCTTTTGATGCAATAGACTTTGAAGAAAAAGATTACTACGATCTGCCCGGTTGGCCTATCGACCTAAATGATATTAGTGAGTTTATAAACGAGACTAATGAAATTCTTGATCTGGATGAGGATGAGAGTTTTAAAAAACCAGATGAACCTAAAGAATGGGCTTCGGAGTCATTTGATCTTGACCATGATGCCTTAAGTAGTCCAACTCGCTTTAATACAAAGTTTTTTGGCGAGATAGAATCATCATCTAATATTGATCTCTATTTGAATAGTACTGTTACTGATTTTGAGTTAAATGATTCAGACACAACTATAACTTCTCTCAAAATTTCAAATAGTGATTTTACAGCTGGGGCTATTCAGAGTCGGAATGTAGTTCTTTCTGCTGGTTCGATAGAAAATGCTCGGTTATTGCTTAATACGAATAAGCAAAATGGCTCAAATTTAGGTAATCATTCTGATTTTTTAGGCAAGTGTTTTATGGAGCACTTTAATGTCTCTTTTGGAAGTTTTGTTACAACAAACGAATACATGCTAACCAATGACTCTTTAGGCATATTCACAAATCCAGAATTTGCTCGAGCAAACAAAATTGGTTCATCGAATATAGCTTTTAGTTTGCAAGATACTCCTAAGCAGTATGGAAGGACGGCTGAATTGAAAGAGTCCTTATCTGGCCTAATATGCAAATCTGAGTCTTTCGCAAATTTCGTAAAAAAATTAACGAGTATTTATTGTCCCGGAGGATATATCGGAACTCTATGTGAGCAAGTTCCTAATAAAAATAGTTTTATTGAGTTACTAGATACATCTGATGCATATGGCATGAATGATGTAAAAGTTCACTATGAAATCAATGATTTTGATAGAAGGACAATAAGATTGAATGTATTGGAAGCAGTGCAAGAATTCACAAGGCTGGAGTTTGGTCGAGTAAAACTTGAGCCGTATATTTTGGATGAAAGCCTGCCCATACCAATACAAGCACATTGTCATCAAATGGGTACAACAAGAATGTCAGAAAGCCCGGATTATGGTGTTGTGGATAAAAATTGCAAGGTCTGGAATATTGATAATTTATATATAGCTGGCAGTAGTGTGTTTTCTACTGGGGGTGGTACAAATCCTACCTATATGATCGTGCAGTTAGCACTGCGATTAGGCAAGCATTTGGCAAGTAAGGTATGAGTGTAAAGAAGGTAGTCCAGGGCGTTAAACAACGCGGCGCCGAGAAAATGTCCCGTATCCCGATCAAGATTGAGCGGACTGAAGTTCTATTACCAAAGCCTGACTGGATCCGGGTTAAAGCGCCAGTAGGCCGAAAGGTCCAGGAGCTGAAAAAACAGTTACGCGACAATAAACTCCATACCGTATGTGAAGAGGCCTCTTGCCCGAATTTGTCTGAATGTTTTTCACACGGCACAGCTACTTTCATGATTATGGGCGATATCTGTACCCGTCGCTGTCCATTTTGCGATGTTGCGCATGGACGTCCCAATCCGCTTGATCCAGAAGAACCAGTTCACTTGGCTGATTCAATCGAGAGTATGAATTTACGCTATGTGGTGGTGACTTCGGTTGATCGGGACGATTTAAGAGATGGTGGAGCGGGTCATTTTCGTGCATGTATTGATGAGGTTCGATCGCGCTGTCCTGATACTAAAATAGAAATTCTGGTGCCGGACTTTAGAGGAAGAATGGAAGTAGCGTTAGCCTGTTTTGAGGGCATGCCACCCGATGTTTTCAACCATAACCTCGAAACAGTGCCGCGTTTGTACAAACAAGCCAGACCAGGCTCGGACTATCAGTGGTCACTCGACTTGATTAACAATTTCAAGCAACAATATCCCGATATTCCATCCAAATCAGGTCTAATGTTAGGTCTGGGCGAAGAGATCAAAGAAGTAAAACAAGTGATGCGCGACTTGCGCGAACATGATTGCGATATGTTAACTCTTGGTCAGTATTTGCAGCCGAGTAGAGATCACTTACCAGTAGAGCGTTATGTGCATCCTGATGAGTTTGATGATTTAGCTGAATTCGCTAACGAGTTAGGCTTTAGTCATGCTGCAAGTGGGCCACTGGTGCGCTCTTCTTACCATGCGGATCAGCAAGCAGCCGGAGTGGTTGACTAGCCTGTTTTAACCATGGCTCTGACCTCGGCTAACCTTTCGGGTGTACCAACA
>CALISW010000057.1 GCA_938041655.1 uncultured Thiotrichales bacterium
ACAGTGACGATGATGGCGATGGCATAGCTGATGCCAATGATAATTGCATTACCCAAAGTAATGCCAATCAAGCAGACAGTGACAATGATGGCATTGGTGATGCTTGCGACACCAGCAACAATAATACTAATAACGATAGCGATGATGATGGCATCAGCAACAGTGCTGACAACTGCCCCAACATCGAGAATCCCAATCAAGCCGACAACGATAATGATGGTAGCGGTGATCTGTGCGATACCGATGACGATAATGACGGCATCAGTGATAGTGTCGATAACTGCCCATTGCTAAGCAACCAGGACCAAAGCGACACTGACACAGATAACTACGGTGATGCCTGTGATATCGATGACGACAGTGATGGCGTTACCGACAGCAACGATAACTGTCCATTGATCGATAATCAGGATCAGGCTGACCAGGATACCGATGGTATCGGAGATGCTTGTGATCCATTCAATAACAACAACAATACTAATAGCGATACCGACAATGACGGTATCGTCGACAGTAGCGATAACTGCCCGACCATCGCCAACACCAATCAACAAGATAGCGATAACGATGGCGTTGGTGATGCTTGTGATACGGTCAACAATGATCCAGACAATGACGGCGTACTAAACCCGAATGACAACTGCCCGACTGTCGCTAACAGTGACCAGGCCGATGCCGATAATGACAGTATCGGTGATGCCTGTGATCCTACTAACGATGACCCGGATCTTGATGGCGTCTTGGGCAGCAATGATAATTGCCCCACTGTCGACAATAGCGACCAACTCGATGCTGATAATGACGGCATTGGCGATGCCTGTGATCCTACTAACGATGACCCGGACAATGATGGCATTCTAAATGCTAATGATAACTGTCCGGATGACGCCAACCCGTTACAAGAAGACAACGATAATAATGGTATTGGTGACGCCTGCGAAAGTACGGCTAATCAACTCCCGACTGCTGTCAGTACAGCTGATAACACCAGTGGTGTGAACCCGCTGACAGTAAATTTTGATGGCAGTAGCTCGACTGACACTGATGGCACTATAAGCTCACACGCATGGAATTTTGGAGACGGCACTACTGCTAATACGGCTACCGCCGCCAACACCTATACCGTCGCTGGTAGTTACACAGTTGTTCTAACCGTCACTGATAATGATGGTGGCTTAGGCACTAGTACCCTTTCAGTCACCGTTACCGATGGCACCCTACCAATCCAAAGTACCAGTCAAAGCGTGCAAGCATCTGATGATGATGCCGAACAAAAATCAGACACTACGACCAATACCAGTTCCAGTGATCTGGAAATGGTGCAGGATTTTACCGAGACTCAAACTATTGGTATACGTTTTGGTCAACTACAAGTGCCGCGCAACGCCACAATTACTGCAGCCTGGATTCAATTTACAGCCGATGAAGCAAACTCAGAACCGACCAACCTCGTCATTGAAGGTGAAAAAGTAGGTAATTCATTTGAATTTGACTGGCAGGATAGCAGTGTTACCAACCGCCCAAGAACTGCTGTCGCCAATCAGGTGAGCTGGACACCGGCTGCCTGGGTAGTTGACGACGCCGGCGCTGCTCAAAAGACTCCCGATCTCGCCGCCATCGTCCAGGAAATTGTAAATCAAAGTACCTGGGATTATGAAAATGCGATGACCTTTATTATCTCTGGTAGTGGCAAACGCGTTGCTTACAGTTTTGACTCAGACCCGGCTAAAGCCGCTGTGCTACATGTAGAGTTCCAGAGTAACTATGTGCCACCTACTATTGATGTATTGCGTGGACCTTATCTGCAGCAAGGCACAACCAACAGCATGATCATTCGCTGGCGCACCGATGTTAATGGTGACAGCGTAGTTCATTATGGGCCTACTGATAGCAATCTGAACATGACAGAAACCATCACTGGCAGTCGCACCGAACACGAAGTAAAACTCACCGGCTTATCGCCCGACACTCGCTACTACTATGCCATTGAAACCAATGGTGAAGATCTTTCCGGGATGCCGACAGCCACCTGGTTTGAAACCAATCCAGTCATTGGCTCAACTGATCCAGTACGTATCTGGGTGATCGGTGATCCAGGCACGGCAGACTCATCTCAACAAAGTGTCTACAACGCCTACAATACTTACACCGGTTCGACCCATACCGACTTGTGGATCATGCTCGGGGACAATGCCTACCCTGATGGCACTGATGAGGAATATCAGGCCGCCATGTATGATGTCTACCCGGATCTGCTGGAACGTTCAGTAGTCTGGCCAACACTGGGTAACCATGATCAACGTTCTGCCAGTTCGTTTGACCAGAGCGGCGTGTATTTTGATATGTTCAGTCTGCCCAAGGCTGGAGAGGCCGGGGGCGTGGCTTCGGGTACCGAAGCTTACTACTCGTTTGATTATAGCAACATTCATTTTATCTGCCTGAACTCGGTAGATGTCAGTACCTCAAGCACCAGCGCCCAGATGCAATGGCTGAATAATGATCTCGACAACAATAACCAGACCTGGACGATAGCCTTCTGGCATCACCCTCCTTATACCAAAGGCTCTCATGACTCAGACACTTCTGGTCAGGAAACCGATATGCGCGAAGAGGTATTGCCGATACTTGAAGCTAAAGGAATAGATCTGGTCCTCGGTGGACATAGTCACTCGTATGAGCGTTCTTACTTGCTCGATGGTCACTACCACACCTCGGATACACTCGATGCTTCCATGATTCTCGATGATGGTGATGGCAGCACCACAGGTGACGGCGCTTACCAGAAGCAATTCCCGACAGCGGCTAATGATGGTGCGGTTTATTCAGTGGTCGGTGCTTCGGGTAAAGTTTCTGACGCTCCACTGGATCATCCAGCCATGGTTTATTCTGAAGCACGCCTGGGTTCGATGGTCATTGACGTGACTGATAAAACCTTGAAAGCGACCTATATCGACAACTTTGGTAACGTCAGAGACGACTTCACTATTGAAAAATAAGCAGACATAAAAAAAGCCCCTTACGGGGCATTTTTTATATCTTGTAAAATCCTAATGGATACGTGGATTTAAATCTTCCCAGCCATTAAAGCGTTCAGACTTATCCAGCTCTAATCTCGGTGCAGTTGTGCTCGCTCCATCCAGAATCAGATTGGTACACCAACCAAGACCTGGCGTCATCGCTTGCATCCCTTCAAGGTTGCCAAAGAAACCCGTCCATTGCAGCTCCGGTAAAATCTCACCAACCACAAACTCTGCGCGAGGTTTTACCCGGGCACTGCCAATCACATTACGCTTACCCCAACCTACCTTGTAATCATTACAAAAGGGATCTTCCACGGTAGGCCGATCCAGGTAACCAATATCCATTTCAATACCAAAGTTGCGCTTCATCATGACCGCTTCAAACATCATCGCCAGATCTTCGCGCAAAGTACTGTAACCATAAAAATGATTGGCTGAATCGTTTTCATGTTCCGAGCCAACAAACTCAGCTGTATAACTCGTTTGGCTAGGGGTTGCTTCACCGGTTCTAAATCGCGTGTTAGCAAGATCAATCATCAGTTGCGACAATAACGGGCTGTCATTGTATAGACGACTCGAGACCCGACCGCTACCTACATTATTCAATGATTCAACAGCTGATTGATTCAGTGACAAACTAACCAGTTCTTGCGGTGGCATGAAATCATTGGCGTGTGCCAACTCATGGTAGAACAAACGCGTTAATGGCATCGCCATCTCGGCAACAGTACGTTCATCTGTACCGGTCAAGCTGTAACTGGGATAAGCGTAATCGTTATTCAAGGTATAGCGCCAGGTATCGACAAAATTTAAGTCATCGCCAAAGCTGGCACGAAAATCTTCTGAGGCGTCGATGGTCGCTTTTTCTTCGTTGGTAGTCCATAAGTAGGCTGGATCAATGTAGATCGCCGCGGTGCCGCCCCAGTAATAGGCGGGTCTGATATCAGCGTCGATGACGATCGCCGTTATTGAACGAAACAATAAACGCATGTCATCCGGCATTTGCGTCAATGCATCCTGAAAACGTTCACCCATCCAGTCATGTGAAACCACCACCCGACTCATGATGTCATCGATGCTTGGCTCATTGGCTTCTTGACCGATAAAGGGCAAATCGCCCAAACTACAAGAATAACTTTCCTGATAATCATCGATATCAAGACCAGCACAAGGTTTAAGCACACTGGCGTATTTACCAGAAGCAACAAACGCCGTCAGATCAGAGTAAACCGGGTCGAGAGGACCATCGGTGACAGCTTCGGGCTCAGGTGCTGGAGTGTTGTTATTGTTACTGGAACCACCACCTCCACCACAAGCTGCGACAAGAAATAATGATGAAATTACGATTAGAATATTTTTCATCTGCGAACCTCACAGAATGGCTAATCCTCGAGTATAAACCAGACTATTGAGTCAATTTAAGTATCCACACAAAATGTTAGCGATAATTCACGCTTCTGGCGAGAGATCAGCCTATTCAAAGCGCTCTGCTAGTACTTTAGCACCGGTTATTTGCTCAAATATCAGCTCGAGCTGGGTGGAAGGGGCGCTGCTGAAGACCTGAACCTTGCCCGAATCACTGGCACTATTAAGTAAGTTATTCTTACTCAGTCTACGCTGCAACTCTCTTGCAACCGGGGCACCGGTTTCCACCAACTCAATTTTCTCACCCACCAGCGACTGAATCTGTTGATGTATGAGGGGGTAGTGTGAACAACCCAGCACCAAGGTATCGACACCAGCATCAAGCAGCGGCTGTAAGTAACGTTGTAACAGTTTCTGTGTTTTATTGCCGTCAGTTTCACCGGCTTCAATTAGCTCCACCAATCCTGGGCAAGCCTGAATCAAAACCTGCTTTTCACCAGCATAACGACTAACCAGATCATCCAACTGTTTACTGTGAGCAGTTTCCGCGGTAGCCAGCACACCTATCACACCGCTTTTCGATATCGCCAAGGCTGGTTTGACACCAGGCTCCATCGCGATAATCGGTAGCTCGTATTGCTCACGTAAAACACTCGCCGCAGCGGCGGTCGCCGTGTTACAAGCAATTACTATTGCCTTAACCTCCCGGTCAATTAACAGATCACACATGTGTTGTGAACGCTCACAAATGTAATCAACCGATTTATCGCCATAAGGTGCGTGTGCGGTGTCTGCCACATAGATAAGGTTTTCTGCGGGGAGTATTTGCTGCACACAATCGAGTACTGTCAGACCACCGACGCCTGAGTCAAATAAACCTATCGCCCGTTCTGCCTCGTTCACTTTAACCACTGGCTAATTCTGCCTGCTCTATTTTTTCACTGACTTGTAACCATTGCCACTCGGTATTTTCGAGTTGCGTCTTGAGTTCTGCCTGCCGGATTAACAAGGGTTGTAACTCGGCTTTTTTTTCCTCCGTATATAGTGAGGTGTCGCTCAAGAGTTGCTCTTGTTCTGCCTGCTCCTGCTTGAGAGATTGCATACTCTGCTCAAGACTTTTCAGCTCACGTCGTAATGGTTGTAGCTGTTTTCTTTTTTCCGCTTCGCGTTGGCGTAATTCCCGTTTGGAGTGCTTGGGTTTTTCTTTTTCCTTTTTTTTCTCTTTATTGGTATCGGTAAGAAATTGCCGATAATCATCCAGGTTACCCTCGTACAAATCCAGTTTACTCTGATGCACTAAATACAATTCATCCGCGCACGTTCTTAACAAGTGCCGGTCGTGAGAGACAACCACCATAGCACCATCAAAATCCTGCAAGGCAACGGTCAAGGCGTGCCGCATTTCCAAATCAAGATGGTTGGTCGGCTCATCAAGCAATAACAAATTGGGTTGCTGCCAGACTAATAGTGCCAGTACTAAGCGAGATTTTTCACCGCCGGAAAAAGGGGCTACTGGCTCATGCACACGATCCCCATGAAAACCAAAACCACCGAGGAAATTTCGACCGATTTGTTCGGTTACCTTGGCATCCAGACGCGTCAAATGCAGCAACGGCGATGCGTTTGGATCCAGTTGCTCCAGCTGATGCTGGGCAAAGTAGCCCAAACGCAAACCTTTTGCGGGTGCACACTCACCTGCTATTGGCGCCAGCTCCTGCGCCAACATTTTTATCAGGCTCGATTTACCGGCACCATTCGGGCCAAGTAGACCAATTCTTTGTCCGGGACGAATTTGAAGTTCAATTTCTTCCAGTATCGGGGTCTCGTTATAACCCACACTGACCTTTTCAATATTGAATAATGGGTCACTGGCACGCGGCGCTTCTTTAAAAGCAAAACTGAATTGGCTATCTACGTAAGCCGGTGCAATTTCCTGCATCCGCGCCAATGCCTTCAGACGCGATTGAGCCTGTCGTGCCTTGGTCGCTTTGGCACGAAAGCGCTCAATATAAGACTGCATGTGCGAAATTTCTCGCTGTTGTTTTTCGTAGGATGATTGCTGTTGTGCCAGACGGGCGGCGCGTTGTTGTTCAAACGCTGAATAGTTACCTCGATATCGAATCAGTTCAGCACTTTCGACACTCAAAATATGGGTGGTTACCGCATCCAGAAACTCGCGATCATGACTGATCAGGATTAATAAACCAGCATAGGCACTTAACCACTGCTCCAGCCACAAGACTGCTTCCAGATCGAGGTGGTTGGTCGGCTCGTCCAGCAACAACACATCGGATGGACACATCAAAGCGCGTGCCAGATTCAAACGTACCCGCCAACCACCGGAAAACTCGTTTAAGGAATGTTGTAACTGGGGCTCGCTGAAACCCAGTCCACTCAATAAACGTGCTGCCCGGGCATTGGCAGTATAGCCATCGAGCTCTTCCATGCGTTGATGTAATGCTGCCAATTGATCATCGCCAGCCTCTTCCAGTGCTTGCTGACAATCACGCAAGGCACGATCACCGTCGAGCACGTATTCAATCGCTGCCTGATCACTAGACTCGATTTCTTGCGCCACCGTTGCCATCTCGATACCCGGCTGCAAGGCGAGCGTGCCATCATCGATTTCCAGCTCGCCGCTGATCAACATCAGTAAACTGGTTTTGCCACAACCGTTGGGACCGGTCAGGCCGAGACGCTGACCACGATGCATTTGCACACTGGCATGGGTGAGCAAGATCTTGCTGCCACGTTGCAAACTAATATCATCAAGGGTAATCATGAGGCGATAGCCTGAAGATAATATCTAGCTGGAGAGATTGTCCTGAATGGTGCTGATCACCGTATCTGTCGACGTACCATCGACACTAATCAACATATTCTGGTTTTTGTAATACTCAACCAACGGTGAGGTTTGCTGATCGTAGGTATCCAGACGCTGCAGGATCGCTTTTTCAGTTTCATCATCACGCTGAATAGTTTCACTGCCACACACATCACAAATGCCTTCGACCTTGCTGGGTTTAAAGCGGGTGTTGTAAATCGCCTGGCAAGTTGAATTTGAGCAAGTGCGACGTGAAGTCAGACGGGCTACGATTTCATCTCTGGGTACCTGCAGCTCTACCACCATGTCGAGTTCGATTTCGAGTTTAGTGAGCATCTCACCCAGCGCATCTGCCTGAGCGATAGTGCGTGGAAAACCATCAAGTAGAAAACCACTCTGACAATCGTCTTCCAGCAAGCGCTGCTCCATGATGCCTAGAATCAAGTCATCAGGAACCAACTCACCACGATTCATATAACCCTTGGCAGTCTTGCCCAACTCGCTCTCCGCTTTGACAGCACCGCGTAGAATATCGCCCGTTGAAATTTGTACCGAACCATCCAGCTCGGTCAGAACCTTCGAAACTGTTCCTTTTCCGGCACCGGGTGCCCCTAGCAAAATCAATCGCATTTATAGCCTTATTAATATGTATAAAAAGCACTCTAATTGTCGCGGTTTTTCTGTTGATTCACAATCACAATAGGCCTCATATCTTATAAATATGAGAATAATCGATACGTGGTAGGTTTTTTAGTCAGTGCTAGCAGATTCCCATCTGAACACATGTGCTTTTAGCATCATCTCGAGTCCATGTAATTCCACCATTATTGTTAACCACTCCCTTCAATACAAATTTTGCATTGTTAACCTCAGCCGACCCTTCAACAACAATCTCAGGGGTAAACGTAGTACTAAGCACTACACAAGTCCACAAGCAGCCAAATGTGATTCTCGCGATCGCTTGATGCTCAATTCCATCAAAACTATCGCCCTCATCGTTCTCTGATAAAGCAGCAGAAATCATAGGGTAGGTACTACTACAGTTTCCACCATTACCTTCAACCTGAAAACAATATTCTATTGCGCGGCGAACAGGAGCAGTTTTTGCTACCGCCTCAGTAAATTTCGCTCGCATAATATAGTTTTGGTAAGCAGGAACTGCGATAGCCGTAAGCACACCAATAATAGCGATTACAATCATTAACTCAATCAATGTAAAACCACTACTTTTAACGACCACAAATAACTCAAAACATTATAAAGACTGTATGAGATTAAACTGAATCAACAAGCTTTACCTTTGGTTTCAGATGAGCAGTAATATGCTCAGATATACAGCATTTGGCCTACAACGAGAGTGTTTGAGCCGCACACATCAACATCAGAGCAATCTGATAGCATTTAAGTACTTACATTTTCTCTAGAGTTTCAATACCTAATAAATCTAATCCAGTAGCCAGACATTTAGCGGTCAGTGCTGATAGTGATAAGCGACTCAGTTTACTGGCTTCCGTCTCAGCAGCCAGTACCGGACAAGCCTCTACAAAACTATGAATTAGGACTGCCAATTCAAATAACCAAGTAGCTAATAAATGCGGCATACCGCGCTCACCTACTTTAGCCACAACCTCGGCAAAACCTAGCAGATGATTACCTAGTTCCAGTTCTTTAGGGTGTAATAACTGGATAGGCCCCTCCAACAAGGCCGGATCGACTTTGCCCTTGGCAAAAATACTTTGGATTCTAGTGTAGGCGAAAAGCAAATACGGGGCGGTATTGCCTTCAAAACTCAACATTAAATCCCAATCAAAAATGTAATCGCTGTTTCTATTCTTGGACAAGTCGGCATATTTGATAGATGAGATACCAACAACTCTAGCTATTTCACGTAGCTCACCTTCATCCATATCCGGATTTTTCTGCTGCACTAATTGATAAGCACGCTCTTCGGCTTCATCCAACAAGCCAGTTAATTTAATGCTGTCACCCGAACGGGTTTTAAACGGCTTGCCATCTTTGCCATTAACGGTTCCAAATCCGATATGCTCCAACGATACATGTTCCGGCACAAAGCCGGCTTTTTCAGCGACTTTGAAGACCTGTTTAAAATGATCACCTTGTCTGGCATCAACCACATACAATGAACGGTCTGCCTTGAGCTGCCGAACTCGGTGGCGAACTGCCGCCAAATCGGTGGTCGCATATAAATAGCCGCCATCTTTTTTCTGAATGATGACTACCTGCGGCTTGTCATCTCTGCCTTTGAACTCTTCCAGAAAAACCACTTTGGCACCGGCATCTTCTTTTAGTAACTCAGCACTCTCCAGGTCTTTGACTACTTGCGCCAGATCATCGTTGTAAGCACTCTCGGCATGCACATCCTCGCGCGTGAGTAAGACTCCAAGACGATCATAGGCCTGTTGACAGTGGCTCAAGGAAATATCAATAAATTGTTGCCAGGCTGCCAAGTATTCAGCATCACCGGATTGCAACGCTACCACTATTGAGCGAGCTGTGTCTGCAAATTCTTCAGACTCATCAAAACGCGCTTTGGAACGGCGGTAAAACTCTTCGAGATCTGATAATGCTGAACCGGGCTCTTCTCCAGCGAGCTTACGCTCCTCCAGAAATGCCAGCAGCATTCCAAATTGCGTACCCCAGTCTCCAACATGGTTTTGCGGGATCACCTTGTCACCCAAAAAAGTGAGCACCCGGTTCAAAGCATCACCAATCGCGGTGGTGCGCAAATGGCCCACATGCATTTCTTTAGCAAGGTTTGGTGATGAATAATCTATGACCACAGTTTCAGGCGAGTCTTTTTTCGCTACCCCCAGTCGCGCATCGGCCAACATGGTATCCAGACGCTCACCCAGATTATCACTGGCCAGAAAGAAGTT
>CALISW010000058.1 GCA_938041655.1 uncultured Thiotrichales bacterium
CCAGCAGAGCCGCCTTGGCAAAATCTTTTTTAACCCGGTCCATGTCCGACTGGTCCATAGCTTTCTGCCACTTGTTACCTTTCATCAAGCCGGCTTTATTGATGCCAGTGCTTGATGACTTGGTCGTACCAACTTTCAGACTGGTTACAAAAGAACCGGCATGGGTGATTTGCGCGGATATTTTTCCACCGTTGGTGTGCACCGCATCGGTAACTGCTTTGAGATCGTCAATGATTTCTTCGCGCATCCAGATTTGATCGGGCAGGGTTCGTCCATCTTTAGAAACAGCACAATACGCCATGGTGGTTAGAGCAGTGCCACCTGCAGCAAGGTCGGCGTGGTGCTTGACCATCGCTTTGGTCGGTACACCTTCGCGTGACATGGCTTCATTGGCGCCGGACTTAACAAAGCGATTGCTGACTGAAATCGGGCCTATCTGGATTGGATCAAATGGACTGGTCATAGTGGTGCCTTTATTTGGTGCCTTTCATAATCAGGCTTTTATAGCGGTCGGAATACGGTGGTAGCATGATTAACATGTCGCGTAACTTGTCCAGTGGCTGATGAACAATGGAACGTGCATTCGACATTTCCTGAAAACCACGGAAGCCACCAATGCGCCCCATACCCGACGCACCCACTCCACCAAACGGCAAGTTGGGGTTGGTGCCTGACTGTACGCAGTTGTTATTCACGACCGCTGAACCTGATGAGGTGTTGGTTAGAAAATATTCGATGGCTTCTTTATCAGTGGAGTAAATATAGGAGGCAAGTGGATCTGGCCGTTTGCTGATGATATCGAGTACTTCTTCACGTTCTTTATACGGGATGACGCACATGACAGGACCGAACACTTCTTCCCGCATGATGTTCATGTCTTCACTGACATTGGTCAATACCGTAGGTTCAATGTAGCGATCGGCAGGATTTGATGCGCCACCACAGACTACTTTAGCGCCTTTGTCTACGGCATCACTAATCAGGCCTGCTATACGGCCATGATGTCGTTCGTTGATAATTCTAGGCACATAATCAGACTTGTCCAGGCCGTTACCTTCAGAGTTATACAATTCGTTGATCTTTTCAGCGATCAGGGTGCAAAACTCTTCGTGTTTGCTTTCATGCACAATGACATATTCCGGCGCAATACAAACCTGGCCGGCGTTCATGACACGTCCCCAGGCAAGCTTTGTGGCGGCGTTTTCGAGTTGCGCGGTTTGATCGATGATAACCGGTGATTTACCACCCATCTCCAGCGTGATGCTGGCAAAGTGATCAGCCGCCGCTTTCATTACAATTTTACCAACCGCATTGCCGCCAGTGTAATAGATATGGTTGAAGGGTAGTGCGAGTAGTTCCTGCGCAACGTCTGCAGCGCCCTGGAATACCGCGCCTTCATCTTCTGCAAATGCAGCGCCTGTAATCTCTTCAACTATTTGTGCCGAAGCAGGGGCGTACTCGGATGTTTTGATAGCAAAGGTATTGCCTGCAGCAACCGCTGCAATCACCGGCACAAAGCTCTCGGCAGTTGGTGCGTTGTAGGCGGCAATGTTAAGGACTACGCCTTTGGATTGATAGCGTATTTCACAACGCTTGCCCATGGTCGCGAGCGAGCCTTTCACTTTTTGTGGTTTGACCCATTTGTGCAAATTCTTCACAATGAAATCGAGCTCGCCTTTGATCATCACCAGCTCGGCGGCTATATCAACTTCATGACAGCCTCGTTCTTCTTCACCGGCGGCAAACAAATCTTCTTTACGCGCGACGATACATTCCCAGAGCTTGTTTAGTTTGGCGGCGCGTTCGGCTGCTGTGGTGTTACGCAGCCGCGGAGTCGCTGCTTTGAGGGCGTTAAACCGCTGTTCGATATCGCTCATGATTATCCTTTGTACTTTTTGATTTTGGAAAAGTTCTGGATCACACTTTCAAAGGTGCGTTCAGGTAAGATTTTATACATCGGTCCAAGTGGCTTGGCGTCTTTACCAACCAGATAAGAAGGCTTCCAGTTTTTAATATCGAGTAGGGCTAGCACTTGATTCACGACGTACTCTGGCTCGTTACCTTTTTCCTCGATCATTTTTGGCAGGATTTCACAGGTACCTTCACGATGATGTTTTTCATACACATCACGAATCTCAGGACTAACTTTGCGCCAGATATCCTGGGTAGTTTCTTGTGAGTCGGCGGTCATGTGGGTTTTAACAGCGCCCGGTTCTATGGCGGTAACTTGAATACCCAGTGGTGCCAGCTCGTGACGCAGGGTGCGAGTCAGTCCAACCACAGCGTGCTTTGACATGTTGTACGCACCAGATCCCACCGGATTAGCTTTCACCGCACCAGAAGCAAAATTCATCACGCGCGAAGTAGGCGCATTTTTTCTCACTAGTGGCAGGAAGGCCTGGATCACACGCCAGGTGCCGAAGGTGTTCACTTCAAAGGTAAGCATGGCAGCATCCATATCAGCGCCTTCAATCACGCCGACGCCACTGTTGGCGATACCTGCATTGTTGATGAGCAAGTCAAGTCCATTATCGCCCAGCGCAGCAGTTACGGTAGCCGCGCTGGCTTTAACTGAATCGGTGCTGGTGACGTCTTGCTCTACGGCAGTAATGTTCTCATGCTCGCCAAGCTCTGATGTATCTGCACCTGGCAGTACACCGGCAAACACTCGCCAGCCACGTTCTGCCAAGGTTCGCGCTTTGAGCGCGCCCATGCCCATGGCGGCGCCGGTTATAAATGCTGTTTTTTGTTCACTCATTTTGTTCTCCTGATATTTTTGTGTTCGGTGTTACGTTAATTAGCGTTCACCAAATTTGAATAGTGAAAAGAATTCGTAGGACGGGTCTGCTTTGCCGGGCTTGCCGATTAATGCGCCATCGGTAAAGGCGTGGTCCAATTGAACGATACTGGGTTCATGTACATTGACCCAATCGGCGACGACTGAACGATGACTGAACTTCCAGACGTCATTGCGTTTTTCATATTTATCGAAATAACGCCCGCCAATTAATACATCAAAAGGTTCTTCTTCGCCCTGAACCTGATGGAAGGCAAGAATATAAACCTCGCCTTCGGCATAGCCATCTTCGCCGAGCTTGATGTTATGGGTGGTGACGTTGTGATGCAGAATACGCATTGTTTTCTGGATCTCGGGCAGAGCGTCAATGAAATCCATCGCCGGTCCGCTAAAGTGAGCGCCGTGTTCGTCGATGGCATCTTCGTGATAACAAGCTCGCATTTTTTCAGTGTCATGCCGGTCTGCTGCATTGCAATACGCATGGACCAGTTCTCGAATAGCTTCTTTATCAACTAAAGCTTGAAGTTGTTCCTGAGAAACACTCATGCTGATGCCGCTTGTTTGCCGGCCAGCCGACCAAAGAAGGAAACATCGCCAACGGATGTACCACTGGCATAACCGTCACCGCGGCGGGGAACGCCGGCTGTAGTTCTGCCGGCTGCATACAATCCTTTAATCACAGCGCCATCGGCAGTCAGTACTTCGCCGGTTGGTAATGTGTCCAAACCGCCCAGGGTAAACATGGCGTACATTGCGCCTCGTCCCGGGGTGCAGTCCATGGCAGCGTACGGACCTTTGAGTGGTTTCAGCCATTCAGCCGCTTTATGAAATTTAGGGTCTTCGCCATTGGCGGCATGCTTGTTGTAGTACTCAAGTGTTTGTTGTAATGACTCTGGTGGTAATTCAAGCTCCTGTTCCAGTTCTTCTATCGTATCGCCGGTGCCGGCAATATCAGCGCCAAGATAGTTGTACTCTTCATAACCTTTATAATCATCTGCGCTAAACACCAGGTAGATACGATCACCTTGTTGTTGCAGACAATTAAAACCAACACGACTGTGGTAACTGTCTTCATTAATGAAGCGCTGACCGGCAGAATTGATGAACATGCCAAAGGTTAATGTAGCTGGAGGGTAGAAGGGAATAGTGGTCAAGCCTTCATGCATGTTGATAGTGGTGCCTCCGGCTCCCATACCCATACGAATACCACTACCATCATCTCCCGGGTTGCCGGTCGGTGAATTACAACGGCTTAATAATGGTGCGTGTTTTTTGAGCATGTCCTGATTCATGACAAAGCCACCAGCACAAAGTATGACGCCTTTGCGTGTTTTCACGTTCAGTTCTTTTTGGTCCTGGCGAATTACGATGCCATGAATGGCGCCGTCCTCATCTTGTATTAACGTCAATCCCCGTGACTCATACTCGATGGGTATGTTGAGTCGTTCGATTTCCTTGACCAGAGTTTTTATAAATAAAGGGCCGCCGTTATCACCTTCAATATAAAGGTTATGTCCACGTGGTACCGGGTCTGCGATTTTATTGAATGGCCAGGCTTTTTCATTGCCGGTGTATAATAGCCCGTCATCGGTAATTGCCATTACAGCACGTTCTTTGAGCTCGCTATCTTTGAAGGGGATGCCTTTTTCTACCAGCCAGTCAAAATGTGAGACGCTGTTTTCACAATAGATACGTATCTTTTCATGGTCAGCTTGTTCGCCGGCACAAGCGGTCATGAACTTGATCATGTTCTCGGTAGAGTCATCATAACCACAGGCTTTTTGTACCCGGGTGCCGCCACTACCACCCATGTAAATTTCGGCGCTCGACATCATAGTAGAGCCACCGTAGCCGCTGGCCACTTCAAAGATGGTGACATCCGCGCCGGCTTCTTTAGCTTCTATAGCTGCACAAATTCCAGCGCCTCCAGAACCAATTACGGCGATATCGAGTTCTTTATGCCACTCGCTGACATCGGATAGCTTGCGACATTTTGTAGGTTTGGTTTTATCTGTGTCTGTCATGCTCGTTTCCTGTTGTTCTGTTTACTGGTCTTGATAATCACAAATATTTTTCGCAGCCTGATAGGCAAAGGTCATAGCCGGCCCCAGCGTTGAGCCCGGACCCGGGTAGGGTGGCAGTATCGCTCTGGCAACATTGCCAGTGGCATACAAACCTTCTATAACCGAATTGTCTTCGCGCAGAACTTGCGCGTGTTTATTGATTTGCAAACCGCCGTGGGTGCCAAAGTCACCGGGATCAACTTTCATGGCGTAAAACGGTGCGGTGTCAATTGGGCCAAGACAGGGATTGGGTTTTACTTCGGGATCACCGTAGTAACGATCATAGTGTGCATCGCCTCGCTGTAGGTCGAGGTCCTTGCCGGTTTTCGAGTATTCATTCATTTTGCGCACCGACTCTTTCAAGCCAGCTGGATCAATACCGGTTTTCTCTGCCAACTCTTCGATAGTGTCAGCCTTGTAGAGAAAGTCATTTTCAAAATATTCTTCCGGTATTTTCTTTTCCGGAGTCATCTTGCCGAGTATGGGGCCAACCACATATTTGTTGCGGAAGTTCCAGTCGAAAATCTGGTAGGACGGTACGTTTGAATGCTCGTCAGTGTGCTTGTCGAATAACTCCAGCAGGAAGGTCATATAGTTTTGCGATTCGTTAGCGATACGTTCGCCACTCATGTTGACCTGGATCAAGCCGGGTAGTGACTTTTCCATAATGCTCAAGCGCGGGCGTTCTTCGCCAGGTACTGAAATGGTAGTACACCACCAGGCGCCATCCATCATGGCGGTAGCAGCACCTGCTGCTATACCAGCATTGATACCGTCACCAGTATTACCTTTGTGACCGGAACTCCATTCGCTATTGGTCGGGGCAGGTAAATATTGTTCACGCATAGACTGGTTGTGTTCAAAACCGCCGCACGCCAGCACAACCGCTTTACTTGCCTGAATACGGATAGTCTTGCCATCACGCTCTGCAATGATTCCACAGATACGCCCTGAGTCATCCTGTACCAGTTCTTTCATTTCCGTGTTTAGCCACAGCGGTAAGTTTCTGTCTTTCATTGCCAGTCGAAGCCGCGCAATACCGGCACAACCCATGGCGATTTCACGCGACTGTTTACTTTTCAGTCGCCACGGAATATCGATCAGGTACTTGCCGATCAATTTCATGGTCAAGGTGCCCCAGCCTTTCAGGCGGCTAACCAGAATGTTAGCTTCAGTTTGATTGAAGGCGATATTGCCAAACATCCACATCATGTGATGAGAGAGCCTTAATTGTTGCCACTCATCGCCGAGTTGGGAGATGTTGATCTTGGCAGGCTCCATGGAGCGATGGCCGGGTTTGGCGCCCGGGTTGTCCGAGAAGTAATCTGGATAGTGTTCAAGTGACTCGTAACGTACATGCTCTGTTTTGTTATGCAGGAAGTCCACCACGCGTGGTCCATTCTCAAGGTAAGTGTCGAGCAGCTCGTCGGATACTTCCTCTTCCGGTATCACGCTGCGAAGATAGTCACGTGCTTCTGCGAGTGTATCTTTTGCGCCGGCTTCCATCGCATAGCGATTGGTCGGTATCCAGACGCCGCCACCCGAGATTGAACTGGTGCCGCCAAACTGCTTACTCTTCTCAATAGTAAGTACATTCTTCTCGCCCATCTCATGACAACAGATAGCGGCGGTCATAGCGCCATTGCCAGAGCCGACTATCAGTACATCGACACTTTCATCCCAGTCTTGGTTGTTGTTATCTGACACTCAATACTCCTACAGCGGGAATGGCTCCAGGCCCTCAACTTTAAATCCGGTTTCGCCCAGACGGCGGGCGGTAAAGCGTCCATCGTCTTTAAATGGTTCTACGCGTTCCCAGATTCTCTTGTAACCAGTGGTTTTGATTTTCCAGCCTTCATCTGTTTTTACATAAGTGTCTTCATATACGGCTGAGCCCGAGGTTTTTACTTCGCGTGCCAGATCATAAAATATGTCATATAGATACCAAAGCCCTGTGGCGGTATCACCATCAACAGTAATCTCCGGGGTGTGACCAAAGTGGGAGGCGGCGGCATCAGCATGGAACGAATTTTTAAGAAAACCCATGACTTCGTCAAATCCATCAACTTTTATTTCGTAGCTGCCGCCAAAAAAGTGTGCTGATACATCCGGAGCCATGCACTGTGCCAGGGCTTCCATGTTGGCGGTATCAATACCGCGAAAGTATCTTGATTTAAGTTGCTTGATCAGTTCTATTGCTTCCAGATCCAATGCCATTTTTATTCTCCAGTTGTTATTCGTCTCGTTGCAAGCTAAGGAACGAAGGTGGTTCTCCACCACCATGAACTTCCAGCGTTGCGCCTGATATGTAGTCTGCTTCCGTTGATGACAGGTAGTAGCATGCCTTGGCGATATCTTCAGGTGTTGCCATACGTTGCATCGGCATATGTTGTTCAATTTTCGCGATACCTTCTTCACCGCCGTAATGTTCATGCGCCGATTCGGTTTTTGTGAGACCGGCGATGATGGTGTTGACGCGCACCTTGGGTGCCCATTCCTGTGCGAGTGACCGGCTCAGGTTTAACAGTCCGGCTTTGGCAGCACCATAAGCGGCAGTGCCGGGAGAAGGGCGTATCGAAGAGACACTGGCAATGTTGATCATGGACCCTGAACCGCTGGTTGCCATCATGGCCTGATAGGCTTGTTGGCTGAGCACCGCTGGCGCAATTAAATTCAAGCGAATGATCGCGTCGGTAAAACGGGGTGAAGCATCCGCCGCTGAAGTCTCAGGGCTGCCGCCGGCATTATTGATTAGTACATCCAGACGTCCGGTTTTCTCGACAGCAAAATCCATCAAGCTCTGGCTGGATTCAGCGTCTCTGACATCCACCTCTATAAAGTATGCCGTATTGCCATCGACGGAGGGTAGGTCAGCCGTAGCAGAACGTGCACCAATTACCACTTGCGAACCGTTAGCTAAAAATCTCTCAGCGATGCCACGCCCGATGCCGCGAGTGCCACCAGTTACTACAATTGTGTGATTTTTAAGAGATGTCATCGATTTTGTGAATTCGCAAGTATTCGGATCAAAATTAACTAATATGCTATAGTTTAGCAGTAAAATTGCCAATATTCGTAAATATCTGGCTTAAAATATTCGCACGTACAATATTAAATCACTATGACTACAGCTATAGATGCAACTGACTTTCGATATGCTTTAGGGCAGTTTGCGACAGGCGTTACCGTCATCACCAGTACTGATCAGGAACAGAACCCGGTAGGCGTTACCGCCTCGAGTTTCAACTCGGTTTCACTGGATCCACCGTTAGTGCTGTGGTCGTTAGCTAAAAACTCCAATTCTCTGGCCGCCTTCGAACAGTCAGGCTACTTTTGTGTGCATGTCTTGACTGCCTCGCAAGAAGATATCTCGCAAAAATTTGCTACTAAAGGTGCTGACAAGTTTGCTGATATTGAGTGGAGTCGTGGCGAAGGTGAGTTACCACTCTTGCCTGTGTATGCGGCGCGCTTTCAATGCAAGACTACTTATCAGTACGAAGGTGGCGATCACGTTATTTTCGTTGGTGAAGTTATCGACTTTGAAAAGACCGGCGAACCACCGCTGGTTTTTCATGCTGGGCGTTACGCGTTGGCGAAGAACAAAGACAGTAAAGAGCGACCCGGTGATGCGGTTGATCTGGAGCAGGGTAACTTCAATGATAATTTCTTTTTATATCTGTTATCACGCGCGCATTATCAAGTCTCGTTTTCAATGCGGCAGGAGTTTGAAAAGGCCGGCGTTAACCACAGCGAGTATCTAACTCTAACGGTGTTGGGAATGGCAGGCGCTCTATCCTGGCAGGACTTGCAAACCCGGATCGAGCACACCGGACATGCGCCAGATCATGGCATCATGAATGAGATGCAGGATAAGGGATTAGTCAGAGTAACCGATGATGGTAAGACTTATGCGTTAACCATTAAAGGTCGTGAGCTGTATATTTCCTTTCTTGCAATTTCCAAAGCTCAGGAAGAAGAATTGTTGGCTGGCTTTTCAGAAGCAGAGATTGCTGATGTTCGGGGGTTTTTGCAGCGTTTTATACAGAAAACTGACCCCGGTATTCCCAGTTTATGGCAACATAAATAGTGTCAGATGTAAGTAACGAATAGTTTATGAGTAATGAAAAGAAAAAACCTGCTTCTACGGTCTCTGTAACCAAACCGAAGTTAGGTCGTACACCATCAATTAATCAGGAATCAATTGATGCTGCTGTACGCAAGGTCGGTGCACAGCAGGAAATCAGCATGCAAGCCGTTGCTAAAGAGCTGGGAGTAAACGTAACTACTCTGTATAGACATACTGGTGGACTTGAAGGGGTGCGCAGAATCTATGCCGCGCAACTCTCCAGTGATTTGGGTAACATGCCATCGCCACTGGGTAAGGCATGGCGGGTGTGGCTGGTTGAGCTGGCAATATTCTACCGGCAGGCATTAGTAGAGAACCCTGATTTGTTTCGTTTTGCGCAGGCTGCACTGGATCCGAATTTCATGCGTCTGGAATTGGCCACCAAGATATTGACCGAGTATGGTTTTGAAGCGCGTGATGCAGTCCGGGCGCACGCTTTTCTGATTAATAACGTGGTGGGTTACGTACACCAGGAATTACAAACAGAGGCGGAAATAGCTGGTGGTTCTGCACCGACTTATGCTCGACTATCCGAGACTTTAACCAAGGGTGCTGGACAATTACCAATGCTCAGTGAATTGCATCTGGATGATGCCGATCTGGATGTGGATACGAATTTTGATTATTTTATTAACTACGCGGTCAATGGTATTGCCGCACAAGCTGGCGCACCGGAATAAGTTCGGGTCAGCAGATACTTGTTTAAGAGGAGATAGATATGTCTACTGCAGCTGATTTTAAAATGGGTGAATACACCTTCCCGCGCGGCTGGTTCATGATCGCCGAGGCGAACGAGCTGGACGATGCGCCTAAAGCGGTGCGTTTCTTTGGTAAGGATTTTGCGCTGTATCGTGGTGAAAGTGGCAGGGTAGTGATGTTGGATGCCTACTGCTCCCACATGGGTACCCATCTTACGGCATCGAGTAGTGCTTCAATTGTCATCAACAATGAGCAGCTAGAAGGCGATTCTATCCGTTGTCCCTATCATGGTTGGCGTTATAACCATAAAGGTGAGGTTGATGATATCCCGTACTTCGATGGCCCGTGCCCCAAGGCCGGTAACCTCACCTCGTACCATGTGGTTGAAGAGATGGGTGCGATCTTTATGTGGCACGATGAAGAGGGTAATGAGCCAACCTGGGATTTGCCGGTTCTGGAAGAATGGAAAGATCCGCAATGGGTTAACGGTGCTTATGATCATCTTGGTGAGCTGGAAATGCATCCGGTGGAAGTGCTCGACAATATGGCGGACGCCTTTCATCTAGGGCCTACACATGGTGCGCCGTGCGAGTATTTTGAAAATGAATATCTGGACCATGTTTATTACCAGCGTCAAGGTGGTTTTCATAGGATGTATCAGGCGTATCTCACCACATTAACCTGGTACACCGGTCCGGGCATGTTGATGTCGAAACAAAAGTTTGGCGATGCTAATGGCTATGAATTTATTTTCAATACCCCCATCGACGATGGAGTGATTAAGGTCTGGCACAACAATCTGGCGAAAGCGCCGACAACATCACCTGGTGAAGAAGACATTGCCAACGCCAAGATGGCGCAAGAAGGTGCGTTGGCTGCCTTTGCTCAGGATTTCGAAATTTGGCGTAACAAGAAACCAGCACTGAATATCATGGCGACCAAGGTTGAAGGTAACTTCAAGAAAGGTCGTATCTGGCATCAACAGTTTTACAATCCACATGGTGATGCTGACAATTACACCTCGCGCATAAATGGCAAGCACCACCTGACCAGTTATGAAAAGCCGGGTGAGTTGGCAGCTGAGCTTGAAGCCGGTTAAGCCAGGCTCGTGAGTTCGAGCTCGACTTCACAAGTTCAATATCGAACCTGTAATCTATGCGAGACCATGTGTGGTATCGCCGTTGAACACGACGGCGAGAATATACTCTCCATCAAAGGCGATGCTGATAACGTTCTAAGCAAAGGTAATATCTGCGCCAAAGCGGTTGGTCTGCAGGATATTCATGTTGATCCCGACAGGCTCAAAAAACCGATCAAAAAAGTAGATGGCGAGTGGGTCGAGATCAGTTGGGACGATGCTTTTGAGGAAGTGGCTCAACAGCTGGCTGATATACAGAACAAGTATGGTAAAAACGCTCTAGCTACTTACTACGGCAGAAGTGTGGCACACAATATCGGCGCACTCTTGACGGTGCATCCTGTCCGCCGAATTTTCGGCACAGAAAATACCTATACCGGTTCTACGGTTGATCAACAGCCACATAATTTTGTTTGGTATTTTATGTTTGGTCACCAGTTTTTGTCCACCATCCCTAATTTAAAGAATACAGATTACTATTTGATGTTGGGCACCAACCCCAAAGTATCGAATGGCGCGCAGATGGCGACCGGAGCGCATACCTATAAAAAGCTCACTGCGATTAAGAAACGTGGTGGCAAGGTTGTATTGATTGATCCGCGTAGAACAGAATCCGCCAAGTATTGTTCTGAGCATCATTTTATCAAGCCTGCCAGTGATGCTTTGTTTCTGATCGGTCTGATCAAGACAATTTTTTCGGAAGGTTTGGCTGATGCTGGCCGTTTGAAGCCGCATATCAAGAACTGGGACAAGCTTGAGCCATCTATTGCCGATTTCAAATTGTCTGAAATTGCCGAAGCTACGGGTATCTCGGAAACAGATATCAAGCGCATTGCGATTGAACTGGCGAGTGCAAACAGTGCGGTTTGTTACGGGCGTACCGGCTTGTCCATGCAAACCTTTGGGGGTTTGTGTAATTGGCTAATGATGGTAGTGAATATCATTACCGGCAATATGGATGAGCCTGGCGGCATGATGTTTGCCAAGCCAGCTATCGATATTCTGGAAGGTATTGATGATGCGCGTGGTACTTATGACACCTTCCGCAGTCGTGTTAGTGGTAGAAAGGAGTTTGCACAAGAATTGCCGGTTTCAATTCTGGCAGAGGAGATTATGACACCGGGTGAGGGGCAGGTGCGTGGCTTTTTTGCGTCGGCAGGTAATGGTGCCTTAAGTATGCCCAATGGAAAGTTATTTGAAGAAGCGATGGATCAACTGAATTTTATGGTCTCGGTAGATCCTTATCTGAATGAAACCACGCGGCATGCCAATATCATCTTGCCGCCGGTTGGACATTTCGAAAAAAGTCATTACGATATGTTTTATCACACCTATGACACCATCAACTGGGCAACGTATCACCCACCATTATTTACACCAGAGGCACCGGGCTATACCGACTTTGAAATAGTCACGGAAGTGTTGCGGCGTTTCACCGTCAAGCGAGCGACATCACCCTTGAAGAAATTACGTGCCCGCATTTTGGGTAGCTTGAGTAAGTTGATTAGTGTCGAGCTCATACTTGATCTGGGTTTGCGCTTTGGGCCCTATGGAGCAAAGCTCAATCCATTTTCAGATGGCTTGAGTCTTAAGAAACTTAAAGCCAACCCTCATGGCGTTTTTCTGGGTGAGCCCGAGCAATGTTTGCCTGAGCGTTTGTTTACTGAAGACAAGAAAATCGATATAGCGCCAGAGTTGATCGTTAATGATTTACCTCGACTAAAGAGTTATTGGTTTGATGGACAACACGGTTATGATGAAACTGAATATGACATGAAGATCATCAGTCGCCTAACCGAACGTACTCTGGGCTGGATGCATCACAGTAAACGTCTGGTGCGTGGAAAAACTGCATGTACTTTATTAATGAACCCTGATGATGCGCGCGATCGTGGTCTTGAAGACGCGGAGGAAGCGATGATTACCTCTGCGGCTGGCTCAATTCAGGCTCCGGTCGAGATAACAGATGCGATGATGCGTGGCGTAGTGTGTTTACCTCACGCCTGGGGGCATAATCGTGAAGGCACAAGACAACGAGTTGCTAATGCTCATCCAGGTGTCAGTTTGAACGATATAACCAATGAAAAAGTGATGGATGAACTAACTGGTAATGCGGTTGTACATGGCGTGCCAGTCAAAGTCACAAAAATATAAATACAAGGTTGGTGCTAATGAGAGCGTTAAAAGTAATCGCAATACTACTGTTGTGTATTGTGGCCTTCATTTTTATCAGGTCATGTATTAATGACAATGACGTTCCGATAAGCATTGGTGAGGCAGTAGCCGCCAGACCATTACCCGAGCTGGCATTAGCAGCACACCCGTTATTGGCTGAGCCACAACGTAGTGGTATGCACGGCGGAGCACACAATCAGGATCTCAGTTATTACTCTGGCCCCTTGGGTGTCAACACCATCGCCAAACAGCGCAAGTTCAGTTCCCTGATTGGTGTTGCCCCGAATATTTCGTTTGATAGTAAAGGGCGGTTGATTACCGTCAGTATTCAACTTGGCGGTGTAGAGTTACACCTTCTGGATCCTGAGACTCTGGAAACATTGGCATTGTATGAAATGCCAAAGAAAAAGAGCCGTGATAATAGTGGCGGTGCCTATTTTCATCTCGATCACAAAGATCGCCCCATCATTGCGCCAAACGATAACAGCATAAAAATCATGGAAGTCATTCATGACGCTGAAGGTACACGTTGGAACGTGGCCGAAAGTTATGACCTTGGTGATTTGTTTCCGGAAGGTGCCAATGTGCATGATGTGATGCCGGACTGGGAGGGTAACCTCTGGTTTGTGACAACCGGAAATTACATTGGTTATCGCGATAAAGAGTCGGGTGAGTATTACTCGAAAGCACTGGAACTGCCGGAGGAGAAAATACAAAACTCATTTGCAGTAGCTGAAGATGGAATTTATGTGATTTCAGATCATGCCTTGTATCGATTTGAAATTGATCCGCAAAGCAAGCAACCGCGTTGGTCATGGCGTGAACCCTATGATCGCGGTGATGTACAAAAGCCTGGCATGCTAGCCCATGGTTCGGGTACTTCACCCACCTTGATTAGTGATGATCTGGTGGCAATAGTCGATGCTGCCAGCCCGCGTGCGAATATACTGGTGTACCAGCGTCTAGCTGATCATCAAGGTGAGCGTCTGGTTTGTGCTGAGCCAGTCTTTACTGCTGATTTTAGTGCTACTGAAAACTCATTGATGGTGTATGGCAATGCCATGATTGTGCAAAATGATTACGGGCATGATTACAATGGCAATGCTTTGGAGACAGCGCCA